>PKER01000152.1 GCA_002919115.1 bacterium | reverse complement strand
GTCGGCGACGGCGACGTCGCGGTTGTGCCTGGAGGCCTCGCGGCGAGCTGCGGCGGCAACGCGGACAAGCGCTTCGGGGTCACGCAGCAAGGACTCGATGGCGGCGAGCGCTCGCTCGTCGTCCTCCGGCAGGACCAGGCAGTTGTCGCGGTCGGAGAACCAGCTCCACATGCCCGCCGGCGGCGGCGTGACCGCGGGCACCGCGCCGAGCGCGGCCGCCTCGTACATGCGCCAGGTGTGGTAGCCCCAGCCGCGCGCGGCGCCGACGATCTTCGTGCGGGCGAGGCGGGCGTGGAAATCCTCCGGCGGGACGCGCTCCTCCAGCACCTCCACGCGCCAGCCGCGGTCGCGCAGCGCGTGGGCGAGCGCGCGCATGCGCTCTCGCTCCGCGGTCTTGAAGTCCCCGGCGACGAAGAAGTCCGTCGGCCGCTCGGCCACGGGCGGCGCTGCGTCGGCGCGGGCGAACAGCTCGCCGGGGATCGACATTGGCAGCGGAGCGAGGTTGGCCGGCTCCGCCCCGTCCCCGGCGATCAGGTTGCGCTTGAAGTAATGGCGCGGGCGGAACAGGGCGATCCCGATGTCCGAGAGGTCGGGGCGGTCGGCGACGTCGACGACCACGTACTTGCAGCGGCCGGCGATCAGCATCGTTCGCAGGGCCCGCACGGCAAACGGCCGCCGCTGGATCGCGGTGAGCGCGGACTTCACGGCGCGTTGCCAGCGGGGGTTCTCGTACCTGTGACGCAGGCGGATCGGGGGCACGATCACCCAGTCGTAGCGGCCGAACCGCGCGCCCAGCAAACGCAGGTAGGCGTGGACCGCGCCGACGGCGTTCACACGGCGCCTGCGCCGCCACGGTGCGTTCGAGGCGCCGACCGGCTCCAGGGTGACCAGCGTCCGGCGGTCCGAGGTTGCGGCGACGTGCGAGTCGTGTGTCAGGTCCAGGATTCGCATTGCGTCAACCCGAGCTGCGGGCGCCGATCGCGGTGGCGTTGATGCCGAGCCTGCGCCAGACGACGAAGGCTAGGGCGGAGTTCCACAGGATCAGGTCCGCGGCCCGCGCGATCGCCGCGCCAGTCACGCCGAGGTGGGGGATGAGCGCCACGCACAGGACGACGCTCACGGCCAGCGAGATTGACTTGGCGACGGCGACGGGGCGCGCGTGCCCGGTCATCAGCAGCACGTTCCCGACCGAGCCGGCGAGCGCGTTGTAGAGGGCGGCGCCGACGAGGATCGCGAGCGCCGTGCCGCCGCCGTCGAAGCCGGCGCCGAAGAGGCCGAAGAGCCATCCCTGGGCGGCGATGAGAGCCGCCGCGATCGGCAGCGACCAGTAGAGGCTCGCGCGCGATGCCCGCTGGGCGGCCTCGGCAAGGGCCGCCCTGTCGCCCGAGTCGTGGTACCGGGCGAACAACGGCGAGCTGGTCACGGTCACGGCCATGAACACGAACGAGACGGGCTCCGCGAGCCGCTGCGCGACGCCAAGGACGCCGACGTCCTGGGCGTCGCCGAGGGCGCCGGTCAGGATCAGCGGCACCTGCGGCGCGACCGCGGTCGCGATCGAGACGACGGTGAGCGGGCGCATCTCCCGCCGCCACTCGCGCCTCAATAAGCGCGGTTCCGCGCCGGCGATGAACCCGCCCAGCAGGCGGCGCACGGAGGCCGCGGCGACGACGAGGCCGGCGACGGTCGCCGCGACGGCGAGCGCCACGGCGAGCTCGGCGGTCACGTCCGCCCCGAGCGCGTCCGCCGCCAGCACCAGCGCGGCGAGCGCGGTCGGGTAGACGACGAACACGGGGAGGAAGCTCAGCTCGGCGCGCCGCAGGCCCTGCAGCGCGCCGGTGCGCACGGCGATCAGGGCCCGCAGCGGCACGATCAGCAGCGCGATCAGGACGGCCTCCCGGTAGGGAGGCTCGACGAAGACGAGCGCGGCGACGGCGGCGAGGCCGCTCAGCGCGAGCGAAAGCGGCACGACCTGCTCGTGGGCGTGCCGCAGCAGGCCCCGGGTAAGGCCTGGGTCGTTGCGCGCGCGATAGACGGCCACGTTGCGCATGAGCAGCGTGTTCACGCCGAGCAGGGAGGGGACGATGAGCACTGCGCTCCACGCGATCGCGTACGTGAACACCCCGTAGCCCTCGACGCCCAGGGCGCGGGCGAGCACGATCGCTGCGGCGAACGCGACCGCGCGCCCGCCGACGCGGACGGCAAAGGCAGTCGGCGCGCCCCCCGCGTGCCGACCCAGCAGCCGGCGCAGCGTGCTCACCGTTTCGCGGGCCGCCCCCGCGGCGCCTGCGGGACCCCCATCCGAGCCGTGCCGACCAGGTCGCCGATCACGTGGGCGCACGAGATGCAGGCGGTCTCGACCGCGACCATCCGGGCGCGCTGCCAGCGGGTGGGGTGGATGCCGCGCGCGTGGAGCCTGCCGATGCGCCGCCAGCTCCCGATCGGCACGAACGCCTTGCGGCGCAGGAAGTAGGGCCGCAGCCAGACGCCCCCGACGCGCGCGTGCCGGCGCAGCGTGGCGTGCGCGCGGCCGAGCCGGTAGCCCTTCTGCGCGAGGGCGCGCACGGTCGCGCGCGCGGGGTGGGCCACCCGCACGTCGGGCGCGTAGGCGATCGGCGAGTTGCGCGCGCTCATCACCCTGCCGAGCTCGGCGTCCTCCTGGGCGTTCGGCCTGAGCTCGGGGTTGAAGCCGCCCGCGGCGAGGAAGGCGCCGCGCCTGACCCAGAAGTTCGCGCTGATCGCGAAGCCCATGGCCACCATGCGCTCCTGGTCGAGGAAGCGGGCGGCGTCGACCAGCGCCGCGATCGTCGGCGGCTCGGGCAGCGTCACCTCGATCGCGCCGCCGAGGCGCTCAAGCGACGCGTCCGCGGCGAAGCGCCGCACGCCGGCCGCGATCCAGTCGCGGTCGGGCACGCAGTCGGCGTCCGTCACGGCGATGAGCTCGGCGCGGGGGC
>PKER01000151.1 GCA_002919115.1 bacterium | reverse complement strand
CCCCGCTCCGCGCCCCGCGGCGGCGAGCCGCCGCGAGACGAGCGCCGGGTCGGCGTCGAGGCGGTCGGCCACCTCGCGCACCAGCTCCGAGCGCGTGATCGAGTCCGGCATCGCGGCCAGCACCGGCACCACCTCGTCGAGCGCCCGGTCGCGGCCCACCGGGCTCTCCAGGTTCGCCTCCTCGAGCAGCGTGCGCACGTGGAACGCGGGCAAATCCACCGCCTCGGCGAGCGCGGCGCCGAACCGCTCGGCGGCCTGCGAGCCCTGGCGCTGCCCGGCGAGCAGGTCGGCGGGGTCCTGCCCGTCGGGCATGCGCGCGACCCGCAGGCGCACCCGCTTGCCGCTCGCCACCCGCTGCGCGCGCAGCATCGCCTCGCGGCCCGCGCGGTCGGCGTCGAGCGCGAGGATCACCTCCTCGGTGTGCGCCGCGAGCAGCCTGATCTGCTCGGGCGTGATCGCGGTGCCCATCACGGCGACGGTCTCCTCGAACCCCGCCTGGTGCGCGGCGATCACGTCGGTGTAGCCCTCGACCACGACCGCCCTCCCCCGCCTCGCGATCGCCGGGCGCGCCCTGTCGATCGCGTACAGGATCCGGCTCTTGTGGAAGAGCTCGTTCTCGGGCGAGTTCACGTACTTGGCCGGGTTCTCGGGGTTGAGCGTGCGCGCCCCGAAGCCCTGCATCCGCCCGCGCGCGTCGCGGATCGGGAAGGTGATGCGGGCGCGGAAGTGGTCGTAGTAGGAGCCCTGCCGGCCGCGTTTGACGAGCCCCGCGGCCGCGATCTCCTCGACGCTGTAGCCCGCCCGCTGGGCCCGCACGAGCACGGTGTCCCACGCGCTCGGCGCGTACCCCACGCCGAACGCGCGCAGCGCGTCCTCAGCCAGCCCGCGGCGCAGCAGGTACTCGCGCGCCTTGCGCGCCTCCTCGGACTCCCACAGGTAGGTCGCGTAGAAGGTCGCCGTGCGGTCGAGCAGCTCGCCCAGCCGCGTCCGCCGGCGGCGGGCCTCCTCGATCCGCGGGTCCTCCTCCTCGCGCTCGAGCTCGACCCCGAAGCGCTCGGCGAGCGCCTCGACCGCCTCGGAGAACGAGAGCCCCTCCTTCTCCTCGACGAACTTGATCGCATCCCCGCCCGCGCCGCAGCCGAAGCAGTAGTAGAGGCCCGCGACGGGGTCGACGGAGAACGACGGCGTGCGCTCGTCGTGGAACGGGCACAGGCCCGTGAAGCGCGCCCCCGACCGGCGCAGGTCGGTGTACTGGGAGATGATCTCGACGATGTTCGCCGCGTCCTTGACGCGTTCGAGCGACGTCTGCGAGAAGCGCGCCATTCCCCAAAGCTAGTCGGAACCGGGCGCCCCGACCGCCCCACTCACAGCCGCGACTGCTCCGGGAGCGCGAGCCGCCGGAAGGTGGCGATGCAGAACCGGTCGGTCATGCCCGCGATGTAGTCGGTGGCGCGCTGGACCTCGTCGCCCCGCCCCGCGCCCTCGGGGATCTCGTCGGGGTTCGCCACGTAGTGGTCGAAGAGCGTGCGCAGGGTGCGCTGCACCCGCTCGTGCTCGCTGCGCGCCTCGGGCCCCAAATACACGCGGTCGAACATGAACTTGCGCAGGCGCAGCATCGCGCCACCGATCTCCTCGCTCTGGGCGATGTCGCCGACGGCGCGCGAGGTGTGCACGATGTCGCGCACGAGCGTGTCGATGCGCGCCGAGCCGGTGGGGCCGAGCAGCTCGATCTCAGCGGCGGGCAGGTCGTCCTCGGTGAGGATCCCGGCGCGGATCGCGTCGTCGATGTCGTGGTTGATGTAGGCGACGCGGTCGACCAGCCGCACGACTCGGCCCTCGAGCGTCGCCGGCTTGTTCGGCCCGGTGTGGTTGAGGATCCCGTCGCGCACCTCCTCGGTGAGGTTGAGCCCCTGGCCCCCGCGCTCGAGCTCGTCCACGATGCGCAGCGACTGCTCGTTGTGGCGGTAGCGGCGGCCGCGCTCCTGCAGGATCTGGTCGAGCGCCTCCTCGCCGATGTGCCCGAAGGGCGGGTGGCCCAGGTCGTGGCCGAGCCCGATCGCCTCGGTGAGGTCCTCGTTCAGCCCCAGCGCCCGCGCCACCGTGCGCGCGATGCCGCAGGTCTCGAGCGTGTGGGTGAGGCGCGTGCGGTAGTGGTCGCCCTGCGGGGCGATGAAGACCTGCGTCTTGTGCTTGAGGCGCCGGAACGCCTTGGAGTGCACGATGCGGTCGCGGTCCCGCTGGAACGGCGTGCGCATGTCGCTGTCGGGCTCGGGGCGGCGCCGGTGCGCCGGGTACGAGCGCGTCGCCAGCTCCCACAGGTACTCGGCCTCCCAGCGCTTCGTGCGTTCGGCCAGCGACTCAACCACGCTCATGCCGGTGAGGTTACGGCTCAGGCCGTCGCGCCTTCCTCGACGTTGCGCCCGCCCTCGCGCAGAAGCAGATACGAAAGCCACGCGGCCAGGGCGAAGACCGGCAACCCGAGCGCGGTCCGCGCGATGCCCAGCGCGACGACGGCGCCCGCCAGGTACAGCGGGAGCTGAACCGCGAGCCGCAGCGCGAACACCCCGACCCAGATCCAGCTCGCCTTGGAGTAGAGCGCGAGCCGCCGCGGGTCCTTGCGCCACTTCATCCCCTCGCCCGTGAGCGGGCCGATCAGCACCCCGAGGAGCGGCCAGCGCACGGCGATCGAGACCAGGTACGCGGTGGCGTACGCGGCGTTCAGCAGGATGCCCGGCAAAAAGAAGTCCTCAGCCCGCCCAGTCCGGGTTGCGATGAAGGCGGCGATCGCAACGCCGATCAGCCCGGAGAAGGTGAACTGCAGGGTCTCGCGCCGCCAGATGCGCACCGCCGCCAGCACCACCGCCAGGGCTACCGCCGCCAGGGCGGACGCGTTCAGGTCCTGCCCGCTCGCCGTGTAGACGATCACGAAGGCGAGCGCGGGCAGCCCGGAGTC
>PKER01000231.1 GCA_002919115.1 bacterium | reverse complement strand
GGGAGCCGCAACCGCGATCTCGTGAGGAGGGCGGCCGCGAGCTCGCGGTCAGTGGCGCGCCGCGCCCGTGACCTCCGCCTGCCTCGCCTCGAGCTGGGCGAGCAGCGGCGCGGGGTCCAGGCCGCCGCCCACCAGCCGCTCGACCATCTCGGCGGGCTCGAACCTCGCGCCGTGGCGGTGGAGGCGCTCGCGCAGCCAGTCGCGCAGCGGCGCCAGCTCGCCGCGCTCGAGCTGCTCGTCGAGGTCGGGGAGCTCGCGGCGGATGAGCTCCCAGAGCTGCCCTGCGATCACGTTGCCGAGCGCGTAGGTGGGGAAGTAGCCGAACGCGCCCGCGGCCCAGTGGACGTCCTGGAGCACGCCTGAGGCGTCGTCGGGGACCTCGACGCCCAGGTAGTCCCACATGCGCTGGTTCCAGGCGTCGGGCAGCTCGGCGACCTCGAGCTCGCCGCGCACGAGCGCGACCTCGAGCTCGAAGCGCAGGATGATGTGGAGGTTGTAGGTGACCTCGTCGGCGTCCACCCGGATCAGCGAGCGCTCGACGCGGTTCGCCGCCCGGTAGAGGCGGTCGAGGCCGATGTCGCCGAGCTGCTCCGGGAAGGCCTCGCGCATCAGCGGCAGCAGGTACGCGAGATACGGGCGCGAGCGGCCGACCCAGTTCTCGAGCATCCGGCTCTGCGACTCGTGGAAGGCGAGCGAGACGGCCCGGCCCAGCGGCGTCCGGGACAGCTCGTGCGGGATGCCGTTCTCGTAGATCGCGTGCCCGCACTCGTGCAGCAGCGACCACACCGACATCGAGAGGTTGTCCTCGTCGTAGCGGGTCGTGATCCGCAGGTCCGTGGGCGCGATCGCGGTCAGGAACGGGTGCGGGGTCGGGTCCAGCCGCCGCTCGTCCGCCGGGATCGGCAGCGAAGCGAGGATGCGCTCGACCAGGGCGCGCTGCCGGTCGGCGGGAAACTCGCCGCGCAGGAAGCTGTCGTCCTCTCCCGCCCCGGCGTACCGCTCCACCAGCGGGCGCAGCCCGTCGCGCAGGCGCGCGAGCACCGGCTCCAGCTCGGCGGTGGTGAGCCCCGGCTCGTAGTCGTCGAGCAGCGGGTCGTAGGGGTGCTCGTACGGCGCGAAGCACTCCGCGTAGCGGCGGCGCAGCTCGACGTTGCGCTCGAGGTAGGGGCGGAACGCGGCGAAGTCGGACTCCGCCCTGGCCCTGACCCAGGCGTTCTCGGCGAGCGAGGCGGCCCTCGCGAGCTCGCCCGAGAGCTCGGTCGGCACGCGCCGCGCGCGCTCCACATCGCGGCGCGCAACGCGCACGAGGCTCGCCTCGTCGGACTCGTAGGGAAGGCCTTCGACCTCTCCGGCCGCGCGCTCGATCAGCTCGGCGAGCTCGTCGGAGACCGTCAGCTCGTGGCCCAGCTCGGCCAGCGTCGCGAGCTGCTCCGCGCGCGCCTGCGCGCCGCCGGGCGGCATCCCGGTGCGCTCGTCCCACGCGAGCAGCGCGGCGGCGCGGTCGAGGTCCGCGATGCGCCCGAGCCGTGCCTTGAGCTCATCCAATGCGCTGGGCATGGGTCCACGGTAGCGGGCGGCCCAGGGCCACCGTGGCTGGGAGGGAAACGGGAGCGACGGGACTCGAACCCGCGGCCTCCGGCGTGACAGGCCGGCGCTCTAACCAACTGAGCTACGCCCCCGGCGGCAAGCAGTTTAGGGGCTCGCCGCCAGAAGTTGCGGCGCGCCGTCGTCAGGCCCCCACGAGCGCGTCCCAAGAGGCCAGAGTCATCGGCCTGCGGTTCGCGGCGGGCTGACCGCCACCCGCTCCGCGAACGGGCCGCTCTGCCCGAACAGGCCCCCGCGGAGCAGGAACTCGTCGGTCGCGGCGGCGTCCAGGGGCTTGGCGAGCAGGAAGCCCTGGCCGAACTCGCAGCCCAGCTCGAGCAGGCGGTCGCGCTGCTCGGCGCGCTCGATCCCCTCCGCGACGGTCCGCAGCTCGAAGACCTCGGCGAGGTCGAGGATCGCCTTGAGGATGCGCGGGTGCGCCTCGGGGCGGTCGATCTCGTCCACGTAGGCCTGCGCGATCTTCAGGTTGTCGAGCGGGAGCCCCTTCAGGTAGCGCAGCGACGAATGCCCGGCCCCGAAGTCGTCGACGGCGACCTGGATGCCGAGCTGCTTGAGCTCCGTCAGGCGGTGCGCCGCGGCCTGCAGGTCGAGGTCGTCCATGAGCACGGTCTCGGTGACCTCCAGCGTGAGCGCGCTCGGCTCCAGGTCGGTGGCCTCGAGCACGCGCGCGACGTCGCGGACCACGCCGGGGTCGCGGAGCTGCGCGGCCGAGAGGTTCACGCCGATCTTGAGGTCGGGGATCCCCGGGTACTTCGCGCGCCACAGCGCCGCCCGCCGGCAGGCCTCGCGCAGGACCCACAGGCCCAGCTCGCGGATGCGCCCGTTCGCCTCGGACAGGGGGATGAAACGGTCCGGCGGGAGCATGCCCCGGGTCGGGTGCCGCCACCGCACGAGCGCCTCCAGCCCGACGACCTCGCCGCGCGTCATCCCGATGATCGGCTGGAAAGCGAGGACGAGCTCGCCGCCCTCGATCGCCCGGTCGAGCTCGGCGTCGAGCTCGAAGCGCTCGACCGCCTGCTCGTGCAGCCGCGGCTCGAACACCTCGTAGCGGCGCTTGCCCTCCGCCTTCGCGCGGTACATCGCGAGGTCGGCGTCCCGGATCAGCGTCTCGGGGTCGCCCGCGCCGGTCGCGATCCCCACGCTCGCGCTCACCCGCACGCTGCGCCCGCCCGCCTCGAACGGCCGCTCGAGCGCCGCGAGCAGACGGGCGGCGACGCGTTCCGCCTCGCCGGGGTCGACGTCGTCCAGCAGGACCGCGAACTCGTCGCCGCCCAGGCGCGCCAGGGTGTCGGACGGACGCAGGCACGCCGCGAGCCGTCCCGCGACGTCGCCCAGCAGCGCGTCCCCCTGCGGGTT
>PKER01000157.1 GCA_002919115.1 bacterium | reverse complement strand
GCAGGTCGTCGACGGCGAGCAGCAGCGGCTCGCGCTCGGCGAGGTTCGCGACGAGCCAGTAGATCCCGTGGACGACCGTGAACGGCAGGTCGGGCCCCTGCAGCGCCGCCCCGACGTCGCCGTCGAGGCCCAACGCGAGCGAGGCGTGCGACGCCGCGCCGGAGAGCAGCTCCTCGCGCTCGCGCTCGGCCGCGCTCACCAGCGGCCGCTCGAGGAGCTGCCGGGCGACCCCGAACGGGAAGTCGCGCTCGAACTCGCCCCCGCGCGCGCTCAGAACCCTGACCCCGTGCTCGCCGGCGAGCTCCGCCGCCGCGTCGATCAACGCCGTCTTGCCGATCCCCGCCGGGCCCTCGATGACCATCGCGCGCCCGCCGTCACGGCGCGCCACAGCCTCGACCGCCTCTCCGAGGCTGGCCAGCTCAGCGTCCCGCTCTAGAAGCCCCGTGGCCCCCAAGTCGCGCCCCATCGCCCCGAAGGTACCGCGAAGGCGCGACGAGGCAAACCCGCAACCCCCCGGCTGACAGCGCCCGACCGCGCAGTTGCGTTCGTCGATCCAACGAAACCGCGAGCTCGCGAACTGCGATCTCGCGAGATCGACCTTTCGACGAGCAATCCCACGAAAGGTCGAAGTCGCGGAGCGCGCCCGCCCCGCGCTACTCCCCGAGCAGCGCTTCGCAGAACTGGCGCGGGTCGAACGGGCGCAGGTCGTCCAGGCCCTCCCCCACGCCGATCAGCTTCACGGGGATCCCCAGCTCGTGCGCGATCGCGATCGCGATGCCGCCCTTCGCCGTGCCGTCGAGCTTGGTGAGCACGACGCCCGTGACGTCGACCGCCTCCGCGAACGCCTGCGCCTGGCGCATGCCGTTCTGGCCCGTGGTCGCGTCGATCACGATCAGCGTCTCGTGCGGCGCGCCCTCGAGCCGCTTGGACGCGACCCGGCGGACCTTGGAGAGCTCCTCCATGAGGTTGCCGTGCGTGTGCAGGCGGCCGGCGGTGTCGGCGATCACGATGTCGATGCCGCGCGCCTCGGCGGCGGAGATCGCGTCGAAGACGACCGCGCCCGGGTCGCCGCCCGGCTGGCCGCGGACGATGTCGACGCCCGCCCGGCCGGCCCAGGTCTCGAGCTGCTCGATCGCGGCGGCGCGGTAGGTGTCGGCGGCGGCGAGCAGCACGCTGCGCCCCGCACGCTCGCTGAGCAGGCGCGCGAGCTTGCCGATCGTCGTCGTCTTGCCGGTGCCGTTCACGCCGACGACCATCACCACCGACGGGCTGCCGGTCAGGTTGATGCGCGGGTCCGCGTCGGGGGTTGCGAACTCCGCGAGCAGCTCGATCAGGCGCTGGCGCGCGGGCTCACCGCCCGCCACCGCGCCCGAGGCCACCTCGGCCTCGAGCTTGCCGACGACCGCGGCCGTGGTGGGCGCACCGACATCGGCGAGGATCAGCGCCTCCTCGAGCCGCTCGAAGGCCTCGGCGTCGAGGCGGTCGAACAGGCTCGCGCTGACCTCGGCGGTGAGCGCCTCGCGGCTGCGGGCGAGCGACTCGCGCAGGCGCCGGAAGAAGCCGCCGCGCCTGCGGCCCTCCTCCTCCTGCTCGGCCTCGGTGGCGACCGAGCCGGCGCCGTCGCCGAAGTTGAATGCGTCCCGCCAGTCGCGCGCCATCGCGCGCGGAGGCTAGCGGGTGCGCGCCCGCAGGCGGGCCGGGCGCCTTATGCCGCGGCCCCGGCGGCGCCCAGCGCGGGCTGCTCGGAGCGCGGCATCTTGCGCGAGACCACCTTGGTGATCCCGCCCCGGCCCATCGAGACGCCGTAGAGCACGTCGGCCGCGTCCATCGTGCGCTTCTGGTGGGTGACGATGATGAACTGCGCCCGGTCCGAGAAGCGGCGGACGAGCTGCAGGAAGCGGTCGATGTTCGCGTCGTCGAGCGCCGCCTCGACCTCGTCGAGGATGTAGAAGGGCGAGGGGCGCGCCATGAACACGGCGAACACGAAGGCGAGCGCGACCAGCGACTTCTCGCCGCCCGAGAGCAGCTGCAGGCGCCGCATCGCCTTGCCCGCCGGCGTGACCTCGATCTCGATGCCGGGCGCGTCGTCGGAGCGGTCGGCCTCCTCGGCGTCCTCGCCCTCGGAGCCCTCCGCGGCGCCCTCGCCCTCGGGCGCCTCGGCGCCGCCCGAACTCTCCGAATCGGCGCCGCCCAGCACCGGCCGCGGGCCGCGCTCGCTGACCAGCCGCAGCCGGCCGCGCCCGCCCGGGAAGAGGTGAGCGATGAGCTCCTCGAAGTTCTTGCGGGTCGCCTCGAAGGTCTCCTCGAAGGCGGCCTTGATCTTCGCGTCGGTCTCGCGGATCAGGCCCTGCAGCTCGCGCAGCGCGTTCTCCAGGTCCTCGCGCTGCTCCTCGAGCTCGCGCACGTACTCGAGCGCCTCCTCGTACTCGCGCTGGGCGAGCGGGTTGACCGGCCCGAGCGCCTCGCGCCGCCGCGCCAGCCGCTCGAGCTTGCGCTCGATCTCGCGGCGCTCCTCCTCGCTGAGCGGCTCGGTGACGGGCTCGATCTCGCGCCCCAGAGCCTTGGAGATCCGCGCGAGCTCGGCGCGCGCCTCGTCGCGGCGGTCGCTCAGGTGCGCGACCCTCACCTCGGCCTGCGTGACCGCCTCGGCCGCCTGGCGCAGCCGCGCCTGGATCTCGGCCTCCTCGCGCGAGCACGCGCGCAGCTGCTCGGCGACGTCGTCGCCGCTGCCCTTGTCGAGCATCGCCCGCTCGAGCGCCGCGGCGCGCTCGCCGGTCGCGTCGCGGGCGTCGGCGGCGGCCTCGCAGAGGTCCGCGATCTTCGCGAGCAGCTCGCTCTCGACCGCGATGCGCCGCTCCAGCGAGTCCTGGCGGCGGCGGCCGAGCAGGTCCTCGACGCGGCGCGCGGTACGGGCGGCGAGCTCGAGCGAGTCGCGGGCGCGCCCCACCTCGGTCGCCTTCTCGGCCTCG
>PKER01000337.1 GCA_002919115.1 bacterium | reverse complement strand
CGCCCGGGCGGCCGCGCCGCGGCTCACGCTCCGGCTCGGGCTCCTCGAGCGGCACGTCCAGGAAGTCGGGGTCGAGCCGCACCTCGCGCGCCCCGCGCCGGGGGCTGCGCCGCGAAGGCCGGCGACGCGACGTGCCCTCCATCAGCGCGACCCGAAGCGCCGCTGGCGCCTGTCGAACTCCGCGAGGGACTCCTCGAACGCCTCGCGCGTGAAATCGGGCCAGAGCTCGGGGCGGAACACGAGCTCCGAGTACGCGCACTGCCAGAGCAGGTAGTTGGAGATCCGCAGCTCCCCGCTCGTGCGGATGAGGAGGTCCGGATCGTGCATCTCGGGCGCGTACAGGCAGCGGCGGAACTCCTCCTCGGTGGTGCCGTCGAAGCGCCGGGCCGCGTCGATGATCTCCGCCCGCCCGCCGTAGTTGAAGGCGACGTAGAACGTGATCCGGTCGTTGTGGGCGGTCTCGCGCTCGGCCCAGTCCATGCGCTCGACCAGGTCGGGCGCGACGCTTTCGCGCCTGCCGATGAAGCGCATCCGGACCCCCTCCTCCTTGAGCTCGGGGGTCTCGCGGTCGATGCGCTCCGCGAACATCTCCATGAGGCCCTGCACCTCCTCGGCCGGGCGCGACCAGTTCTCGGTCGAGAACGAGAACACCGTGAGCTCGCGGATGCCGAGGTCGACCGCGTCCTTCAGGCGGTCCTTGACGACGTCCGCGCCGGCGCGGTGCCCCTCGATCGTGGGCAGGCCGCGGCGCTCGGCCCAGCGGCCGTTGCCGTCGGTGATGATCGCTACGTACTGAGGGGGCATGCCGTCGCGCGGCCAGGGAGGGTCGGCCGGCGCTCCCTAGACGGACATGATCTCTTCTTCTTTGGCCTTGAGCAGCTCGTCGATCTCGCCCGTCGCGGCGTCGGTGACCTTCTGCAGCTCGGCCTCGGCGCGGCGCTCCTCGTCCTCGCCGACCTCGCCCTCCTTCTTGAGGTCGCGCAGGTCCTGCATGACGTCGCGGCGGATGTTGCGGATCGCGATCTTGCCCTCCTCGCCGACGCCGTGGACGACCTTGACGAGGTCGCGGCGGCGCTCCTCGGTGAGCTCGGGGATCTGCAGGCGGATCACCGAGCCGTCGTTGGTCGGCGTGAGCCCCAGGTCGGACTCCCGGATCGCCTTCTCGAGCAGCGGGATCGAGTTCTTGTCGTAGGGCGTGAGGGTGAGCAGGCGCGCGTCGCTCGCGGTCACGTTCGCGAGCTGGTTGAGCGGCGTGTCCGCACCGTAGTAGTCCACGGTGATCCGGTCGAGCAGGTGAGGGGACGCGCGCCCCGTGCGCACCGTCGCAAGCTCGTGACGGCACGCCTCGACGGACTTCTGCATGCGCTCGCGTGCGTCCGCGAGCAGTTCGTCGAGAACTGAATCTTCGGCCATACCCGCGATCCTATTCGGTGGCCGTCGAACTGACGATCGTGCCCACGCGCTCGCCCGAGATGATGCGCTCGATGTTGCGCTCGTCGGCCATGTTGAACACGTAGATCGGCAGGTCGTTGTCCATGCACAGCGACAGCGCGGTCGAGTCCATCACGCGCAGCCCGCGCTCGATCGCCTCCCGGTGCGTGATCGCGGGCAGGAACTTCGCGTCGGCCACCTCGGAGGGATCGGCGTCGTAGACGCCCTCCACCCCGTGCTTGGCCATGAGGATCGCGTCGGCGCGGATCTCGAGGGCGCGCAGCGCGGCGGCCGTGTCGGTCGTGAAGAACGGGTTGCCGGTCCCCGCCGCGAAGATCACCACGCGGCCCTTCTCCAGGTGCCTGATCGCGCGCCGGCGGATGTACGGCTCGGCGACCTCGGTGACCTGGATCGCGGAGAGCACGCGCGTGTGCGCGCCCTCCTTCTCGAGCGCGTCCTGGAGGGTCAGCGCGTTGAGCACGGTGGCGAGCATGCCCATGTAGTCCGCGGTCGCGCGGTCCATGCCCGCCGCCGCGCCCTGCAGGCCGCGGTAGATGTTGCCCGCGCCGACCACGACGGCCACCTCCACCCCGCGGGCGCGGGCGGCCGCGATCTGCGTCGCGATCGCCCGCACGCGCTCGAGGTCGGTTCCGTACTCGAGCCCGCCCATCAGGGCCTCGCCCGAGAGCTTGAGCAGGACTCGCTCGAACGCCGGCTCGCTCATCGCGGCCGCAATCTACCGCTGTGGGAGGTTGCTACTCGTTATCCTCGCCGACGGCGAAGCGCGCGAACCGCGCGATGCGGATGTTCTCGCCCGTCTTCGCCGCGAGCTCCTCGCGGAGCTGCTCGATCGTCTTGCCCTCGTAGCGGTCGCCGCGGATGTGCTCCTGCTCGAGCAGGGCCACGTCCTTCATCCACTTGGCGATCTGGCCCTCGACGATGCGCTCGACGATGTGCTCGGGCTTGCCCTCCTCGGCGGCCTTGGCGGCGAACACCTTGCGCTCCGCCTCCTTGGCCTCCTCGGGGATCTCGTCGACCGAGACGTACCGGGGCGGCGACGGCGCGCCGGCGATGTGCAGCGCGACCTCACGGGCGAACTCCTGGAAGTCCTCGTTGCGGGCCACGAAGTCGGTCTCGCACTGGACCTCGACGAGCACTCCCACCTTGCCGTTCGCGTGGATGTAGGAGGCGACGATGCCCTCGCTGGTCGAGCGCCCGCTGCGCTTGGCGGCCGAGGCCTGCCCCTTGACGCGCAGGATCTCGATCGCCTTGTCCATGTCGCCGCCCGCCTCGGCGAGGGCGGCCTTGCAGTCCATCATCGCGGCGCCGGTGCGCTCGCGAAGTTCCTTGACGTCGGAAGCTGAGATCTGGCTCACTTGTTCTCCTCGGAGGTCGTCGTCTCGGGGGTGGCGTCGGGGGCGGGCTGCTCGCCGTTCTCACCGGCGGCCGCCTCGGCCTGCTCGGCCTGGGCCTCGGCGCCGGACGGCTGCTCCTCGCCGCCCGCCTGCGCCTCGGGCTGCGCCTGCTCGGCCTGCTGCTCGGCC
>PKER01000090.1 GCA_002919115.1 bacterium | reverse complement strand
TCAAGGACCTGCTCGCCGCCGCCGAGGAGGAGCTCGCGGAGCGGCGGGCCGCAGAGCTCCTCGGCGAGCCCGAGCGCGCGGGCGCCGGCTGAGTTCGCCTGCCCGCGCGCCAACTAGAGCAGCTGGCCGCCGGTCTCGGCCGGCCGCGCGAGGACGATCTCCGGCACGAGGCAGTTGGGGGAGGTGCGCAGCAGGAACCGCACCGCCTCGGCGACGTCCTCGGGGCGCATCATCTCGTCGGCGCTGATCTGCTCCTTGATGAAGTCGGTCATCGCGGTGTCGACGAAGCCGGGGCAGATCGCGGTCGCCTGGATGCCCTGGCCGCTCACCTCGCGCTGGGTCGCCTGCGTGAAGTTGACGATCGCCGCCTTGGTCGCGCCGTAGACGGAGAGCCAGGGCTGCCCCGCCTTGCCCGCGATCGAGGCCATGTTCACGATCAGCGCCTTGCGGTGCTCGGCGCCGGCCTCGCGCAGCATCGGGATGCCCTCCCGCGTGGCGATCACGGTCGCGCGCAGGTTCACCGCCATCTGCAGGTCGAGGTGCTTGGTCGGGATCGAGTCGAGCGCCGCGCCGAAGCCGAAGCCGGCGTTGTTCACGAGGACGTCGAGCCTGCCCCAGCGCTCGCGGTGCTCGGCGAAGGCGCGCACGATCTCCTCCTCCTCGGCGAGCTGCGCCGCGACGGCGTGTGCCTCGATCCCCGCCGCGCGGAGCTCCTCCGCTGCCTGCTCGAGCTTCTCAGGGCGGCGCGCCACGATCGTCACCGCGTATCCCTCCTCGCCCAGAAGCCGCGCGATCGCCAAGCCGATCCCGCTCGATCCGCCCGTCACCAGCGCTGCACGTTCAGCCAACTAAAGCTCCTCTCAGCTCGCACGTAGTCCGGTGTGCGACTTGCGCCGCGCGCGGCACCCTACCCGCCGCGGGCCCGGGCCGCGACGCCCGGCGCCTTTTCCTGATCTTTACGGGCGGTTTCTACGATGACGTTTCGTGAGTCAAGTATTTGAGAGGCGCCTGCGCGCGGGGGCCGCCGTCGGGTTCGGAGTGCTCGCCCTCGCGCTCGCGGCGTGCGGCGGCGACGGGGACGAACCGTCCGGCCCGGCCCCGGCGCCCGCCAGCTCCTCCTTCCCCGACCCGGCGGGCAAGACCGTCGACCAGCTCCTCGCCGAGGCGGGGTCCGGCGACGACATCGTCGCCTCGCCGGCCGGCGCGGTGTTCACGCCGGGGGACAAGCGCTTCGCCTTCGGCCTGTTCCGCCTCGACCGCTCCCAGGTGACCGACGCCGAGGTCGCGATCTACGCCCAGGCCGAGGGCGATGCGGAGGCGCGCGGCCCGTTCCCGGCGCGCGTGGAGTCGCTCAAGACCGAGCCCGCGTACGTCGCCAAGACGACGGCCGACGACCCGGACGCGGCCAAGGTCGTCTACGTCTCCAAGGTCCCGTTCAGGGAGAAGGGCGAGTGGCGCCTGATCGCGATGGTCCGCACCGAGGACGGGATGGTCGCCTCCCGGATCCCGAGCGTCGTGGTGAAGGAGCAGAAGGACATCCCGGGCGTGGGCGACCCCGCGCCCGTCGTGCACACGCCCACCGTCGACGACGTGGGCAGCGTCGCGGAGATCGACACGCGCCAGCCGCCGAGCACGATGCACGAGCACGACCTCGCGGACGTGCTGGGCAAGCAGCCCGTCGTGCTTTTGTTCGCGACGCCCGCGCTGTGCGTGAGCCGCGTCTGCGGGCCCGTGGTCGACGTCGCCGAGCAGGTGAAGGACGACTACGAGGACGAGGGCGTGGCGTTCATCCACATGGAGATCTACGAGGACAACGTCCTCGACCCCGAGAACCTGCGCCCGCAGGTCGAGGCCTACGGCCTGTTCACCGAGCCGTGGCTGTTCGTGATCGACGCGGACGGGATCGTGCGGGAGCGCATCGAGGGCGCGTTCAGCGTGGACGAGCTCGAGCGGGCGGTCGAGCGCGTCCTCGAGCCCGCGAACTGACACGCGAGCGCACCGCGAAATCGCACTTAGGGCTCCCGGGGAGCCTCAACCGCGCACTCGCGAAACCCGCATTCCCGCGGTCGCACTTGACGTTCCCGGGGAGCCTCAACCGCGCGTTCGCGAAAACCGCTCTCGCGAGTTCGCGCTTTGGGCTCCCGGGGAGCCGTGACCGCGCGTTCGCGATGCGGGACGGCGCCGACGGCCGGCCCGGACGCGACGGCGCCGATCCTTAACATCGCCCTCGCGGGCCGGTAGCTCAGCGGTCAGAGCAGCGGACTCATAATCCGTAGGTCGCAGGTTCGAATCCTGCCCGGCCCATCGCGCGCCCGTCGCCCGCGACTACGACCTCCGACGAAATGACGATGTCTTGCGGGCGCGTGGCCCGGGTAGCGGCGACTTGGTGCCAATGAGGGCGCCCATGACGGAAAGGAGCCCTATGAGGAGTCTCGTTATCGTCGCCTGCCTGGGCGCGGCCCTGGCCCTGGTCGCTCCGTCGGCCGCGAGGGCCGACCACGGCTTCAAGAAGTGCGGCGACCAGGCGCGGCCCGGTGCCGGCTGGTACGACGCGCGTGCGTACAAGGTCCCCTGCCGGGAGGCGAAGCGGGTCGCGCGGTGGGTCGTCCGCCACATCGGCAAGGTGGGCAAGCGGCACCGCTATCGCGTGCCCGCGCGAGGGTCCAACATGCCGAACTGGAAGTGCCGTTGGCGGCGCACCGGTTACGAGCTGACGTTCCACTCGTGCACGCGGAAGAGCCCGCGCAAGGGGCACCAGCACGTCAGGTTCCTCCTGGGTGCCTGATGGACGGCGCCGAGCGGGTCAGCGCGCCGCGTCCGCCCGCCAGGCCTCCCGCTTGAGTTCGTACTCGCGGGGGAGGTAGAGGTCGAGGTCCTCGACGACCTCGAGCCAGCGCAGCGCCGCGCGGTAGTCGCCCGCCTTCGCCTCGGCCTCGGCGGTCGCGAGCGCGAGGCCGACCACGTCGTGGTGGTCGTCGTCGGCGC
>PKER01000040.1 GCA_002919115.1 bacterium | reverse complement strand
CCGACGTCGGCGCCCGCGTCCGCACCAGCCTCGACGAGGTGCGCGCCGCCGCGAGCGAGGCCGGGCTCGACGCGGGCGTGTGGAGCCCCGACGCCGCGGGCGAGGGCGACCGCTTCAAGGCGCTCGTCTTCGACGCGAGCGGGATCTCCGACTCCAGTGAGCTCCGCGAGCTCTGGGCGTTCTTCCACCCGACCATCCGGCGCGTGGAGCGCTCCGGGCGCATCATCGTGCTCGGCACGCCGCCCGAGAGCTGCGAGGCGCCGCGCGCGGCGACCGCGCAGCGCGCGCTCGAGGGGTTCACCCGGTCGGCCGGCAAGGAGGTGCGCAAGGGCGCCGCGGTGAACCTGGTCTACGTGGCGCCCGGAGCCGAGGACCAGCTCGACTCCACGCTGCGCTTCTTCCTCTCGCCCCGCTCGGCCTACGTGAGCGGCCAGGTCGTGCGCATCACGTCGGCCGCCGCGCCGCCCGAGATCGACTGGGACCGCCCCTTCGCCGGCAAGGTCGCGCTCGTCACGGGCGCGGCGCGCGGCATCGGCGAGGCCATCGCCCGCACGCTCGCGCGCGACGGCGCGCACGTCGTCGGGCTCGACGTGCCCGCGCTCGAGGGCGACCTGGCGCGCGTCACCGGCGAGATCGGCGGCTCGCACCTGGTCTGCGACATCACCTCGCCGGACGCCCCGGCGACGATCTGCGACCACCTGAAGAGCGAGCACGACGGCGTCGACGTGGTCGTGCACAACGCGGGCATCACCCGCGACAAGACGCTCGGCAAGATGGACGAGGAGCGCTGGACCGTGCTCATGGACGTGAACCTCTCCTCGCAGGAGCGCATCGACGACGCCCTGCTCGAGCGCGAGCTGTTGCGCGAGGGCGGCCGCGTGGTCTCGGTCTCCTCGATCTCGGGCATCGCCGGCAACGCCGGGCAGACGAACTACGCGACCTCGAAGGCCGGGGTGATCGGCATGGTGCAGTCCATGGCGCCCGTCTTCGCCGAGCGCGGCGCGACGATCAACGCCGTCGCCCCGGGCTTCATCGAGACGGCGATGACGGCCGCCATGCCGATCGCGACGCGCGAGGTCGGCCGGCGCATGAACTCGATGGCGCAGGGCGGCAGGCCGGTGGACGTCGCCGAGACGATCGGCTGGTTCGCGAGCCCGGCGTCGGGCGGCGTGAACGGTCAGGTCGTGCGCGTCTGCGGGCAGAGCCTGCTGGGGGCGTAGCCGTGGCGACGCGCAGGTTCGACTCCCCGCCGTCCAGCGTCGGGATCTACGCGCGCGCCCTGCTCGGCGCGATCCCGGGGACGGGCTCGCTGCCCGTGATCGGCGGGCGCGAGTCCGACATCCCCGACGACGTCCTCGAGCTCGAGGCGACCGCGGACCGCGAGCGCGTCGCGGACTACTGCCGCGTCTGCGGGTTCACCCTGCGCAGCACGCTGCCGCCGACGTACCCGCACATCCTGGCCTTCCCGCTGCACATGGCGATGGTCACCGACCGGCGCTTCCCGTATTCGGCGGCGGGGCTCGTGCACATCTCGAACTCGATCACCCAGAAGCGCCCGATCGAGGTGGGCGAGCCGCTCGAGCTGCGCGTGCGCTTCACGAAGCTCGAGCCGCACCCGAAGGGCAAGCAGTTCTCGATGATCACCGAGGCCCGCGCCGGCGGCGAGCTCGTCTGGGAGTCGACGAGCACCACGCTCCATCGCGGCCGCGGCGACGAGTCGGCGCGCAAGCAGGGCCCGAAGCTACCGGACCCGCTCAAGCTCCCCGCGAGCTCGGAGTGGAAGCTCCCCGGCGACCTCGGCCGCCGCTACGGCGCCGTCTCGGGCGACCGCAACCCGATCCACCTCTACGGGATCACCGCGAAGGCGTTCGGGTTCCCGCGGGCGATCGCGCACGGCATGTGGACGAAGGCCCGCTGCCTCGCCGCGCTCGAGGCCAAGCTGGGCGACTCGTTCACGGTGGACGTGCGCTTCTTGCGCCCGATCCTGCTCCCGGGCCGCGTCGCGTTCGCGAGCGAGGAGTCCGAGGGCGGCATCGACTTCGGCGTGCGCAGCGCGAGGGGCGACGTGCCGCACCTGGCGGGGCGGCTCACGCTCGACGGTTAGCGGCGCCGCGAGCGCCGGGAGTCGTGCGGCGCAGGAGGGTCGCCCGCATCGGAATCGCGGATTCGCGATGCGGGGTGGGTTCAGCGCAGGCGGATGCGCTTCGTCGCCGGTGCGGCCTGGTTGCCCAGCGCGTCGGAGGCGGTTGCCGTCACGTTCGCGTGGACGCGGTTCCCGCGTTTCAGCGCGCGCTTGATCTTGCGCCGCGCCACGCGGTTGGCCTTGAGCTTGACGGTTCGCTTCGTTCCGTCGCCGAGCGCCAGCTTGGCCGCGCGGAGGCGCACCTTCTTGCGCCCCGCCTTCACCGTGGCCGTCACCTTCGCGTCGCAGGCCTCGATGCACCTGACCGTGGCCTTGACCGCGCGCTTGAACTTCTGGCGGCGCGGCGCCGTCAGCTTGAGCGTTGGCGCCTGAAGGTCGAGCGTGAAGGTGATCTTGGCGGGCGACCAGTCGGCGTTGCCGCTGGCGTTGACCGCGCGCACCTCGAAGGTGTGCTCGCCGTCGGTGAGATCCGCCGGCGGGGCGAAGGGCGAGCCGCAGCTCTCCCAATCCTCGAAGTCGGTCGAGTCGATCCGGCATTCGAACGTGGAGTTCTCCTCGCTCGAGGTGAAGCTGAACTCCGGCGTCGGGTCGTTGCTCGGGGCGTCGGTGGGCGGACCCGCGGTGATCTCGGTGTCGGGGACCGTGTAGGAGATCGTGATGCTCGGCGCCTCCGTCGTAGTGCTCACGGTCATCCCTGGCTGCAGGCGCGATGCGCCGCCGCCACCACCGCTACCGCCAAAGCCGTAGACGTTGGGCGCAGGGGCCTTCGTCCCGCCGCCGCCTCCGCCGCCGCCGAAGAAGCCGCCTCCGCCGCCGCCTCCGCCGCCCCCGACGCCGCCGCCTGAGCCACCCG
>PKER01000103.1 GCA_002919115.1 bacterium | reverse complement strand
GGGCGCGCGGCGCCCCGCGGCGCCCCGCCCCGCACCGGCTCAGGCCGCCGCGGGCTCGCCCTCCCGGGCCTCCGCCTTGAGCCGTCCCGCCGCGTGGGCCGCGGCGATGTAGCCGAAGGAGAGCCCCTGGCCGATCGTCGCGCCGGGCCCCGGGTAGTACTTGCCGAACGCGTTGCCGGCGCAGTTCCCGGTCGCGTACAGCCCCTCGATCACCTCGCCGCTCGAGCGCAGCACGCGCGCGAGGCCGTCGGCCATGATCCCGCCGCAGGTCCCCAGGTCGCCCGGCACCACGCGCACCGCGTAGAAGGGCGGATTGCGCAGCGCGCCGAGGTTCGGGTTCGGCGTCACCCTGGGATCGCCGTAGTAGCGGTCGTAGGCGCTGTCGCCGCGGTGGAAGTCGTCGTCGTGGCCCTTGTCGGCCATCAGGTTGAACCGCTCCACCGTCGCGCGCAGCTCCGGCAGGCCGACCTTCTGCCCCAGCTCGTCGAGCGTCGCGGCGCGATGCGCGAGGCCCTGCGCGTACCAGTCCTCGGGCAGGTCCTGGTGCGGCATGATCCCGCCGCCGAACACGTAGCGGTTGCGGTAGGTCTGGTCGAAGACGATCCAGGCCGGCAGGTGCGGGTCCTCGCCGTCGTCGAGGCCCAGCATGATCTGCCCCGCGGTCATGTAGTTGACCGCCTCGTTCATGAAGCGGCGGCCGTCGGGGCCGACGATGATCGACCCGGGGAGCGACCGCTCGGCGAGCAGGGTGCTCGGATAGCCGCCCTTCTTCACCGGCGGGATCGCCGGGAACCACCAGGCCTGGTCCATGAGCGTGAGCGCGGCGCCGTGGCTCTCGGCGATGCGGATCACGTCGCCCTCGTTGGCGGGGTTGGCGAGGCTCCAACCCGGCTCGAGCGCCTTCGCCTGGTACTCGTGGCGCATCTCGAGGTTGTGCTCGAAGCCGCCCGCGGAGAGCACCACCCCGCGGCTCGCGCGGACCGTCACGTCCTTCCCGTCGCGCTCGACCACGACGCCGGCCGCCCGGCCGTCCTCGAAGACCAGGTCGCGCAGCGGCGACTCCGTCCACATCTCCACGCCGCGCCTGCGCGCGGCGACGATCAGGCCCGCGGCCAGCGCCTGTCCGCCGGCCGCGTACTCGCGCTTGAAGAGCATCCCGCCCGCGCCCTGCGCGGCACGCGCCGCGGCCCTGACGAGCCCGCGCGGCTTGCGCGTCATCAGGTTCATCCAGCGGTAGTCGCCGCCGGTGACCGGCATCGGAATCGGCGCCTGGACGGGGGTCGGGCGCAGCTTGGGCCGGTCCGGCCCGAGCTGGGAGAGGTCGAAGGGCGCCGATTCGAGCGCGCGCCCGTACGCCGAGCCGCCGTCGACCTCAGGGAAGTAGTCGGCGTACTCGACCATGTGCAGCCAGCGATTGGGCAGGTTCCGGCGCAGCACCTCGATCGCCTTGGGCCCGTGCTCCAGGTGAGCCAAGCGGCGCTCTCGCGGCGCGGTGTCGCCCACGAGCGCGTCGAGATAGGCCAGGGCGCGCTCGCGGCTGTCGCGCACGCCGAGCTCGCGGAGGATCGGGTTGTCGGGGATCCAGAAGCCGCCCCCGCTCATCGCGGTCGAGCCGCCCAGGTACTCGGACTTCTCGACGACGAGCACGCGCAGGCCGAGCTCGGCCGCGGTGATCGCGCTGAGCAGGCCCGTGCCCGAGCCCACGACGACGAGGTCGACTTCCTTGGACGGTTGCGAATCGGTCGTCACTGCCGCACCTCCATGCGCATAGGTTCCACGATCGACCATAGGCGGCCCGTGGCCCCGCATATCCGGGGCGACTACCGATATGCATCCCCGGGGCGCGCCGCGCGTGACGTCGCCCGCGCGCCTTTCGTAACAAATCGCCTGGGCGCGCGGTAATCCGGCCCCCCTATGGGGGGTTGATTGCGCCTAGCGCAGGAGCACGCGGGCGCGCTTGCGGAGCTTGTAGCCGGCCTCGTCCTCGAAGGCGACCCGCACCTTGGCCCGGACCTTCTTCGCGAGCGGGCCGCCGCCCCGCAGCACCCGCGCGATCTCCCTCGCGTCGGCCGCGCGCTTGGGCTTGAGCGTCACCTGCTTGGCCTTACTGGCCTTGAGGTTGCCGCTCCACGGCGCGAGCGGGTAGTTGCGGCGGCCGACCTTGATCAGCCCGCCCGCCCTGGCCCGCACCGCCTCGGCGGCGCCCACGGTGAGCGCGACGCGCACCCGGAACCGCCCCTGGCGCTGCCTGGCCTTCGCCCGCAGGCTCGCCGAGTCCACGCGCGCCGGGGCCACCGGCTCCGCGACCGCCGGCTCGCTCTCACCGGCGACGCCGAAGGCCACGACCTCGACGGTGTAGGGCACGCCGTTCGTGAGGCTCTCGACCTGCGCCTGGCGATGGGCGCCCGAGACGGTCACGGTCCGCGACTCGCCGGACTCCGAGCGCGCGGTGACGCGATAGCCGTCGATCGGGCCGCCGTTCGCCTCGGCGGGGCCCCAGTTGACCAGCAGCGCGCGGTCGTAGGAGCGCACGACGAGGTCGGGCGGGGTGCCGGGCGCGCCCGCGACCAGCACCTCGTTCGAGGCCGCTGAGGCGGGACCGCGGCCGGCCTCGGTCTCCGCCGTCACCGTGAACGAGTAGCGCTTGCCGTTGGCGAGCCCGGTGACCGTCGCGCTGCGCTCGTCGCCTGAGACGACCAGCTCGCCGCCCGGCGTCCCCTCGATCACGTAGCCCGTGATCGGCTTGCCGCCGGTGCGCTCCGGCGCCTCCCAGGCGACCGTCGCCTCGCCGTCGCCGCCCTCGGCGGTGACGCGCTTTGGCGCCCCGGGCGCGCTCACGGGGGTCGCCGCCCCGGAGGCGGGGACGCCCTCGCCGACGGGGTTCACCGCCGTCACCGACCAGATGTGCTCGACCCCGTCCTCGAGGCCGTCGAACCGGAAGCTGCGCGCCGACGCGGGCAGCCCCTCGATCCGCCCGCCGGCCGGGTTGCCGTCGGGCGTGACC
>PKER01000091.1 GCA_002919115.1 bacterium | reverse complement strand
GGGCGCGCCGCGGCGCCCGGGCCGGCAGGGCGAGACCCGCGTCCCCGGTGGCGGAGGGCTGAGCGGTGGCGAGGACCGAGCGGCTGCTGCCATGGGCCTGCCTTTTGGCGGCAGCGCTGCTGTTCGCTTCGGAGCTCATGACGATGTTCGAGTTCGCCCCGCCCGGCGGCGAGGCGCTCGCCGCGCAGGACTCCGCCGAGCGGCACGGCAACGCGCTGTTCGTGATCGCCGGCTTCGCGGCGCTGTTCACGATCATCGCGGTCGGGGCGGGCTCGCAGCCGGCGGCGATGGCGGTCGGGGTCCTCGGCGCGGTCGCGCTCCTGATCTTCCTGCTCAGCGACCTGCCCGACGCGGGCCAGGTCGGCACGCTCGACGACGCCCGCCAGTCGTTCATCGACGCCGAGGCGACGCCCCAGGCGGGCTTCTGGCTGATGATGATCGGCTCGCTGGCGCTCGCGATCAGCGGCGTAGCGCTCGCCACCCTGAACTCAGACCAGCTCCGCGCGCTGCGCCCGGGGGCGCGGGTCGAGCCCGAGCGCGAGGACGACGAACCACCGCGCGCCGCGCGGCCCGCCGCGCGAACTCACGACCACCCCCACGCCCGAGATCGCACTTAAGGCTCTCGGGGGGGCCGTGACCGCGACCTCGCGAACCCGCCTCCCACGAGTTCGCACTTAGGGCTCCCGGGGAGCCGTAACCGCGACTTCGCGAACGTGGCGCTCGCGAGTTCGCGGTCTGGGTCCGGGGCTACCCTCCGCCCCGTGCCAGGCCCGCGCGACACCCCGGGGCTCCCCGCCCCTCCCCCGCTCGTCTTCCTCGGCGGGCTGCTGCTCGGGGGCGTGCTCGAGGCCTTCTTCCCCACCGACGCGCCCGCGTGGTGGGTGCGCGTGCTCGTGGCGGTCGCCGGCCTCGGCGGCGGCTACCTGCTCGCCGGCCGCGCGCTGCGCTCGTTCGCGTCGGTAGGCACGACGCCCAACCCGTTCGAGCCCTCGACCGCGATCGCTACCGGCGGCCCCTACCGCTTCACCCGCAACCCGATGTACCTGGGCATGGCCCTCGCCTACGTCGGGCTCGCGTTCGCGATCGGGATCCTGTGGGCGCTCGCGGCGCTCCCCGTAGTCCTGCTGGTCATCGACCGCGTGATCATCAAGCGCGAGGAGCGCTACCTGGAGGCCCGCTTCGGCGAGCAGTACCTCGCGTACAAGCGCCGCGTGCGGCGCTGGCTCTAGCGCCGTCGGGCCGGCTGCCCGGACTACCGAGCGCGGAGGGTCCGAAAAGCAGGGCTCGCCAACGAGGCACGCCGATCGGCGAAGCGAGCGTACTTGTGACGTACGTGAGCGAGACGATCGGCGGGACTCGTCCGCGAGCCCCAGCTTTGCAGCCGCCGAAGGCCTACCAGCGGTAGTGGGCGAAGGCCTTGTTGGCCTGCGCCATGCGGAAGATGTCGTCCTTCCGCTTCCAGGCGCCGCCCTGCTGCTGCGTGGCGTCGAGGATCTCGTTCGCGAGGCGCTCGGCCATCGACTTCTCGCGGCGCTGGCGGGCGAACTGCACGAGCCAACGCACGGCGAGCGTGCGGGCGCGGCGCGCCGGGACCTCAACGGGCACCTGGTAGGTCGCACCGCCGACGCGGCGGGAGCGGACCTCGAGCTGCGGCGTGAGCTCCTTGATGGCCTCGTCGAGGACCTCGACGGGCGGACGCCCCGTGCGCTCGCCGACGAGCGCGAGCGCGTCGTAGGTGATGCGCTCGGCAATCGACTTCTTGCCGTCCAGCATGACCTTGTTGATCACCTGCTGGACCAGGCGGCTCCGGTACCGGGCGTCCGGCTCTACTGGACGGATGGGTGCACGCGCGCGACGGGGCATCAGCTACTCACCCCTTCTTCACGCCGTACTGGGAGCGGGCCTGCTTGCGGTCCTGGACGCCGGAGGCGTCGAGCGTGCCGCGGATGACCTTGTAGCGCACACCCGGCAGGTCCTTGACGCGGCCGCCGCGCACGAGCACCACGGAGTGCTCCTGCAGGTTGTGCCCCTCGCCCGGGATGTAGGCGGTGACCTCCATCCCGTTGCTCAGGCGCACACGGGCGACCTTGCGAAGCGCCGAGTTCGGCTTCTTCGGCGTCGTGGTGTAGACGCGGGTGCACACGCCGCGGCGCTGCGGCGCAGCCACGCGGCGCTTGCGCCCCTGGCCGGACTTGAGGCCCGGGGTCGAAAGCTTCTTCGGGGGCGACTTGCGGCCCTTGCGAACTAGCTGATTCGTGGATGGCACGGCGGCGTAGGGTAGCGAACCCGAGCAAGGTACTCTGCCCAGCCCCATGTCAGAACGGCCGATACTGGCAGTCGACGTCGACGGCGTGATCAGCCTCTTCGGCTTCGAGGGCCCCCTCGAGCAGGTGCCGGGACGCTTCCACCTGATCGACGGCATCGCGCACTGCATCGCCCACGGGGTCGGGGAGCGGCTGCAGACGCTGGCCGCGCACTACGAGCTCGTCTGGGCCACGGGCTGGGAGGAGCGCGCCAACGACCACCTCCCCGCGCTGCTCGGCATCCCCGAGCTGCCGGTGCTCACCTTCGGCGGCCGCGCCCGGTTCGGCACGGCCCACTGGAAGCTGGACGCGCTCGAGCGGTACGCCGGCCCGCGCCCGCTGGCGTGGATCGACGACTCGCTCGACGACACCTGCTACGCGTGGGCGAAGCGGCGCCCGGCGCCCACGATGCTCGTCAAGGCGCGCTCCGACGAGGGGCTCACCGACGAGCACGTGAAGACCCTGCTCGACTGGGCGGAAATGCTCCGCGAGCCGGCGCCGGAGGACGGTTAGACTCCGCGCGATGGGCGACTGGGTCCCGATGTTCTACTTCGTGGTGATCCTGAAGATCCCCGTGCTCGTGCTGCTCTGGATCGTCTGGTGGGCGTGGCGCGCGGAGCACCCGGTCGAGCCCGCCACCGACGAGGGCGGCGGCAGCCACCGCTTCGGCAGGTTCCGCCGCCAGCCCAAGCGCCCCCCCCGGGCCACCGCGCGCCCCG
>PKER01000114.1 GCA_002919115.1 bacterium | reverse complement strand
CGTCGGCACCGAGATCTCCGCCGACCTGGCGCGCGAGCACGGGGTCGCGCAGTCGGGCGACCTCGTCGCGATCATCGCGGGGGCGCCGAAGCAGAAGCTCGGGACGAACCTGTTCGAAGTGCACCGCGTGCCGTAGCGGCACGTCCACCCCCACGACATCGCGCTTAAGGCTCCCGGGGAGCCGAAACCACGACCTCGCGAGAACGGGGGGCGCGAAGTCGCGCTTCGGGCTCCCGGGGAGCCCTAACTGGGATCTCGTGCGGAGTCCGTCAACCCGTTGCACGCCCCGAGAACGCAACCCGAGGCGCGTCCCGCCGGCACCTGAGAGAGGAGCGATGCCGGCGGGACCTGAGCTGGAAGGGGAGAGCTCGGCCTCGGGAATCGACGTCGGCGACCCCGGGGTAGGAAGGGGGGTTGCTCACTCGAGCGCTGCCGGCGTCGATGACGAGGTCGGACCCTCTCTCTCCTCTCGCTCCCTTCCGCTTATACCTCTCGGATACTCGGTTTGACAACCTTGAAAGGCAGGGGTAGTTTAGCGTGGTGGCCGGTCAAAGGTCGGCACAGTCGGCAATAAAGCCGCCCCCAGCTAAGGCCCCCGGTCCATGAGACAGAAAGCTGGAGGAGAGGTCCTTCTGGCGCACCCACACGGGTTCTGCGCCGGCGTGAGGCGTGCGATCGGCGCCGTCGAGCAGGCGCTGGAGCGCTACGGCGCGCCCGTGTACGTGCGCGGCCAGATCGTGCACAGCCCGTACGTGATCGAGGAGCTGGAGGAGCGCGGGGCCCGCTTCGTGAGCTCGGAGGAGGAGGTGCCCCGGGGGGCGGTGTGCGTGCTCTCCGCGCACGGGGTCGCGCCGGCGGTCCGCAGGCGCGCCCACGAGCGCGGCCTGCGGGTGATCGACGCGACCTGCCCGCTGGTGTCCAGGGTCCACGGCGAGGTCCGCCGCTACGCGCGCGCCGGCCGCAAGATCGTGCTGATCGGGCACCGCGGCCACGAGGAGGTCGAGGGCACGCTCGGCGAGGCCCCCGACCGGATCTGGGTCGTCAAGGACGAGGAGGAGATCCGCGCCCTGCCCATCGGCCGCGACGAGCCGGTCGCCTACGCGATCCAGACGACGCTCGCCGTCGACGAGGCGATGCGCCTGGTGCGCGTCCTGCGCGAGCGCTTCACCGACCTGGTCGGGCCCGGCAAGGAGGACATCTGCTACGCGACCCAGAACCGTCAGGCGGCGGTCCGGGCGATCGCGCCGAAGTGCGACCTGGTGCTGGTCGCGGGCGCGACCAACTCGTCCAACTCGAACCGCCTCGTGGAGGTCGCGCGCAGGGAGGGAACGGAGGCTTATCTAGTGCCCGCGGCGAGCGCTATCGACCCCAAATGGCTCGAGGGCGTTAGCGTTGTGGGTGTAAGCGCTGGGGCGAGTGCACCGCGCCGTTTGGTCGACGCGACCTTGGCGCGCCTGGCCGAGTATGGATTTGACCGCGTGCGCAATCACTTGGAGATGACCGAAGACGTCGAGTTCAACGTGCCGAGGTTCCCGGCATGAGCGCTCCGGAGCAGGCCGAGCAGGGCAAGCGCGACCGCCAGGTGGGTGTCTGGCTGATCGGCGCGCGCGGCTCGGTGGCCACCACGACGATCACCGGCGCCTGTGCCGTCGCCCGGGGCCTCGCCCCGTCCACAGGCATCGTCACCGCCGACCCCGAGCTCGCCCACCCGGAGCTCCCCGAGATCGGCGACTTCGTCTTCGGCGGCCACGACGTCGTCGAGACGCCGCTCGCCATGCGCGCCGCCCGGCTCGTCGACAGCGGCGTCGTGCCGCCCGGCCTGCCGGAGGCAGTGAGCCGGCAGCTCGCGGCGGCCGAGGCCAACATCCGGCCGGGGATCGACTGGCACCACGCCCGCACCGAGCCGCGCCGCGCGCTCGAGCGCGCCGCCGCGCACCTGCGCGAGTTCCGCGAGCAACACGGGCTCGACGAGGTCGTCGTCCTCAACCTCTCGTCGACCGAGCCGCCGGTCGACCCGCACGAGGCCCACAACGACATCGAGGCGCTGATGGCGGCCCTCGACAAGGGCACGGCGATCCTGCCCCCGAGCTCGCTCTACGCGCTCGCCGCGATCGAGACCGGCTGCGCGTTCATCGACTTCACACCGTCCACCGGGGCCCGCCTGCCGGCCATCGAGCAGCTCGCCGCGGAGTCCGGCGTGCCGATCGGCGGCAGCGACGGCAAGACGGGCGAGACCCTGCTCAAGACCGCGCTCGCGCCGATGTTCGCGGCGCGCGCGATGCGGGTCCGCTCGTGGAGCGGGATGAACATCCTCGGTGGCGGCGACGGGGAGGCGCTCGCCAACCCGGTCCGCGCGCGGTCCAAGCTCGCCTCGAAGGGGCGGTGCCTGGACGAGATCCTCGGCTACCCGGTCGAGGCGCCGGTGCGGATCGAGCACGTCCGCGACATGGGCGAGTGGAAGACGGCGTGGGACCACATCACGTTCGAGGGGTTCCTCGGCACCCGGATGCGCATGCAGTTCACATGGGAGGGATGTGACTCGGCGCTGGCGGCGCCGCTGCTGATCGACCTGGCGCGGCTGGGCGCGCTCGCCCTGCGTCGCGGGGAGGCCGGGTTGATCGTCCCTCTCGCGTTCTTCTTCAAGGATCCGGCGGGAACCAACGAGCACGCGCTGCACCGTCAGTACGAGATGCTGCGAAGCTGGGTGGCCGAGCCGGTCTCCGTCTGACGATGCCCGCGGCGCGCGACGTCGCTGAGCTCGTCCGGCTCCCCGCGGTCCTGAGCGTCCCCGGGGACGCCCTCGTCGGCGCCGCCGCCTCGGGACAGCTTCGCGGCCCCGGCGACCTGCCCAGGGCGCTCGGCCTGAGCAGCGCGTCGGCCTGCTTCTACCTCGCGGGCATGGCGCTCAACGACTACGCCGACCGCGAGCTCGACGCGCACGAGCGGCCCGAGCGGCCGATCCCATCCGGCCGGGTCTCGCCGCGCTTCGCGCTCGGTCTCGCCGGCGCGCTCACCGCGGCCGGCACCGCAGCCG
>PKER01000236.1 GCA_002919115.1 bacterium | reverse complement strand
TCGTCCTCGGGCACGCCGAACCACACGTCGGCGCCGAGCGGTTCGGCGACCGCCCGCAGCCGCTCGCCGGGCATCCGCCCGCCCCCGCGCCTGACGCGATCCATCCCGAGCTCACCCAGTTCCACGGGCAGATCGCCGAATGCGAGGCCGAGCTCGCCGAGGTGGGGGCGAGGGCGCGCGCGGCAGGCGTGCGCCTGTCTACGCACCCCGGCCAGTACACGGTCCTCAACTCCGAGAGCCCCGAGGTGCGCGACGCCGCCGTCGCCGAGCTCGAGGTGCAGGCCGCGCTGCTCGACGGGCTCGGGATGCCGCCCGAGGGGGTGGTCGTGCTGCACATCGGCGGCGCGGCGGGCGGCACCGCCGCGGCCCTGGACCGGTTCGCGGCCGGGTTCGAGCGGCTCAGCGAGCGCGCGCGGGCGCGGCTCGTGGTCGAGAACGACGACCGCTCGTTCGGGCTGGGTGATGCGCTGCGGGTCGCCGAGCGCTGCGGCGTGCCCGTGGTCTGGGACGCGCTCCACCACCGCTGCCACGACCCCGAGGGGATCCCCGATGCGGAGGCGCTGCGCCTGGCCCTCGAGACTTGGCCCCATGGCGTCGTCCCCAAGATCCACTTCTCCTCGCCGCGCCTGGACGTGACCGAGCGCAAGCAGCGCCGCGGCCGGCGGGTCGAGCGCAGCTGGGTGCTGCCCGAGCTGCGCGCCCACGCCGACCTGATCGACCCGGTCGCCTTCGAGGCCTTCCTGCGCGAGGCGAGCCCGGAGCGCGACTTCGACATCATGCTCGAGGCCAAGGCCAAGGACCTCGCGCTCCTGCGGCTGCGCGAGCAGCTCGGGCGCCGCGGGTACGCGGTGCAAGACGGCTTTCTCAGGACCCCGCGCGACGCTGGAAATGCCGCATGAACTTGCTAAGTTTTCTGACGACGCCGCGGGGTGGAGCAGTCAGGTAGCTCGCCGGGCTCATAACCCGGAGGTCGCGGGTTCAAATCCCGCCCCCGCTATGGACCGAACGACGGAGCGCCCTCGCGGAGCGGGGGCGTTTTTCGTTACCCGGGGGCCCAGCCCTGCGCCGCGAAGTGCCCGAGCGTGCGCTCGAGCCCCTGGTTGAACTCCGTGGCGGACCACCCGAGCTCCTCCTCCGCCCGCCGCGCTCCCGGGACCGCGTGCGACTCGAGGAAGTGGAGTTGGCCGCGGGGGATCAGCGGGGGCTTGCGGATCACGCGCGCGATCGCCTCGCCTGCGACCGATAGCGCCCGCGCGAGGCCGATCGGCATCACCCGGGGGACCTTCGCGCCGGGGATGTGCCGGGCGACCGCCCGGGCGATCTCCTCGAGGGTGAGGTAGGGCCCGGAGAGGATGTAGCGGGCGCCGTCGGGGGCGTCGGTGGCGGCGCGGATGTGGCCCTCCGCTACGTCCTCGGAATAGACGACCGGCATGCCGCCCGGCAGGAGCATCGGGACCTTGCGCCGAGCGAGCCGGACGAGGAAGTCGTTGAGGCCCGGGGTGAGGACGGGCGCCGGCCCGTACACCGCCGCGGGGTGCAGGAACACGGTTGAGAGGCCGGCCTCCGCGGCCTCGGCCACGATCCGGTCCGCCTCTTGCTTGGAGCGCTCGTAGTGGGTCGGCCTGGGGTCGGGGTCGAGCACGGACTCGTCGAAGGGCTCGCCGGGCGTCCAGCGGAAGACGTCGATCGTGCTCGTGTAGACGAAGCGCTCGACGCCTGCGGCCTGCGCCGCGCTAACCATGTTCCGCGTGCCCTCGACGTTCACGCGGGTGAAGTCGGCGGGGTCGAGCCGCCACTGCTCGGGGAGGCCGGCGGCGTGATAGACGAGCTCGCACCCCCGGACGGCGGCGCGGACCGAGTCCGGGTCGGTGACGTCGCCCTGCACCGCCTCGACGCCCTCGGGCAGGATCGGGCTCGCCCTCTCAGGCGAGCGGACCAGCGCCCGCACTTGGTGTCCCGCCGCCGCGAGGCGGGCGGCGATCGGGTGCCCGACGTTGCCGGTCGCCCCCGTGATCAGGATCGTGCTCACGGCGCGACGCTAACACGGCCGGGGCCGCCAGTCGGCGGCTCTGCGCGTGCCCGGTCCGGCTTGCCTCGCCCAGCCGCGCAGTTGGGCGGCAAGGTCCGAGCGGATGGCGCTGGGTGATGCCGTGATCTGCGCGATCGAGCAGAACCGCAAGCTCGCCTGCTTCGGGTACGACGGCGACGGCGTCGACCAGGCGCCCGCCTGCAAATCCAAGTCGCTCGCCCTCGACGAGGGGCACGCCTGCGCCGTGCGCGCGAACGGTCCGGTGCGCTGCTGGGTCTACGACAACGCGGGCCAGACGGACGTTCCGCCCGGACCTCAAATATGGCCGGGCCGAGCGTCCGCCCGGCGCGCCTTCGCCTCCCCGCGATCGGATCGGCGGCCGCACTCGCCGCCCCGGTCCGTCGCACGCCGCCAAGGGCCCGGGTGTAGGTTGGGGTCTCCGCAACCGGATGAGGAGGAGACGATGGGTGAGCGCGCCACCGGATACACGGTCGCAACCCGCGAGGAAGCCCTCGACTTCATGGCCAGCTACCCCGGCTACGGCGAGCAGCGCTGGTACTCCGACGCGCTGGGCACCGAGCAGGTGTCGTTCAGCTGGCGGCGCATGCCGCCCGGCACCGGCGGTCGCGGCAGCTACGGTCACCGCCATCCGGGCATGGAGGAGGTCTACTTCGTGGCGCGCGGGACGGTCACGTTCAAGGTGGGCGACGACGTTTTCGAGGCGGGCGCGCAGACGGCCGTGCGGATGACGGGCGAGGCCTTTTACTCCGTCCACAACGACACCGACGCCGAGGCCGAGTTAGTGATCTTCTCCGAGCGCCGCCCCAAGCCCCCGATCGAGCGCAGCGAGGGCTTTTGGCCGTAGCGGCACTTGGGCCGGCCGGCGGGGTCAGCCTGGGCAAGCTGGGCTGTTTCGGCTTCGACGGCTACGGGGTCGACCAGGCGCCCGCGGGCAACCACAAGTCGGTCAGCCTCGGCGAGGGGCATGCCTGCGCCGTACGCACGAACGACCGCGTGCGCTGCTGGGGCGACAAC
>PKER01000247.1 GCA_002919115.1 bacterium | reverse complement strand
CGGGTTGCAGGTGAGCATCGTGCCGGCCTTGCCCGAGCCCGAGATCGTGGGCGGCTCGAGGTTGACCGGCACCGGGCCGACCGGGGGCTCATCCTCCCCGCAGCCGGCCGGCTCCGGGGTCACCCGGAAGTAGTCGACGGCGACGTTCCCCGGGCTCGGCGAGCTGGTGCCGCCCGCGTGGCTCCCCGCCGAGACGATCCCGATGCGCGCGCCGGCCGCATCGCGGCGCGGGCTCGTGTTCAGGGAGAGCCCGCCTTCGATCGCCGGGAACTCGACCCAGTCGGAGGTCGCGAGATGCTCGGGGGCGACGATCCGGTAGTGGGCCTCGACGACGTCCGAGCCCGCCGCGCGCGCGTAGCGCATCCGGATCGTGATGGGCTGCGGGCTCGGCGCCACGATGCGCGGCGGCCAGGCGCTCGTCACGCGCTGCCCCTCGGCGCTCGTCGGGTTGTCCTTCGACTGCTCGACGTAGATCTCGCCGGTCCCGTTCATGTGCGTGATCGTCGAGCGGAACATGTTGTTGTCGGCCTGCCACAGCATGAGGCCCGCGTACTGCCAGCCGCCTGTGTGGTGGATCGTGAACTGTGTCTCCACCTCCCACTCGTCGCCGAGCTGGCGAAGGTCGATCGCCAGGTAGTTGATCGGGCCGACCGCGCTGCCGTCGATCTCCTGCTCGTGGGTCGGGATGTGGAGCCGGCCGCCCGCAACCGTCGGGGCCAGCGGCCCCTGGGTGGGCGTCCCGCCGTTGCGCGTGTGCCGCAGCCACTGCGGTGCGAGCTCGACGCCGTCGAACTCATCGGACAGGCAGCTCTCGGCCGCGGGCGGGTTCTCGCCCCACGCCCACCGGAGCCGGTCCAGGCCGCTTTGGTTCGCGACCTCGAGCGAGAGGTCGGTGCCGCTGCCCACGAGGTTCGTGAGCCGGTAACTGTCGCCGGCGCGCAGGCCCGGCCAGTAGATCGAGCCCATGCGCTCGGCGCGGATCACGTCCGTGGTCGCCCGCAGGAACGCGATGTAGTTGCGCTCGCTGTTCGAGCCCGCCGGCTCGCCGTTGAAGTCGAGGCCGGTGGTCATCGGCACGCCGAACTCCTCGAAGATCGCCCGGTGAGAGCAGCCGGCGAGCCGGTTGTAGTGGTCCTGGATCCAGCCCTGGTACGAGTAGGTGTTCCAGAACGCGTAGTTGTGCAGGGCGAGGTAGGTCCCCTCCAGGCGCGGGTCCGCGCAGACCACGGAGAGGTTTTCGCTGTAGAGGTGGCCGGCGACGACCACGCGGTTGCGCGGCACGTCGTCGAAGCGGTCGAGCCAATCCGCGACCAGGTTCGCCCACTCGCTCGGCGCATAGCCGTAGGGCTCGTTCATCGGGCTGAAGTAGACGCGGTCGTTGTCGGCGTACTCGTCGACGATCGTCTCCCACATCTCCCACCACGCCGCCGGGTCGTCGACCCGCCCGTCGTTGGCGGGCCCGTTTCCGTCCCAGTGGCTGAGGAACACGTTCATGCCCGCGTCGGTCGCCGCGTCGATCGCCCCGGCGTAGGAGTCCCACCAAGCCGTGCCGACCGAGTACGGGTTGACCGGCAGCCGCAGCGTGTTGAACCCGAGGTCGCGGAACGCCTGGGCGATCGCGGCCGCCTTGGCGTACGTGGTCTCGTAGTCGTCGGCGGTGGACAGCCCGGTCGGCACCACGGCGCCGCTCTGGAAGTTGTCCCGCGGGTCCGCCCAGTTCACGCCGCGGAACTGGCCGGGGTCGTAGACCGGCACGACCTCGATCTCGAACGACCTCGCCTCCTCGACGTTGCCGGCGCGGTCGACCGAGCGGTACTCGACCTCGTGCTCGCCGGGCTCGTCCACCAGGAACGAGGTCTCGAACGGGTCGTCGTCGCCCTCGTTCTCGGCGACCGTCCACTCGCCGCCGTCCACCCGGTACTCGGTGCGCTCGACCCCGGAGACACCCTCCCCGTCGCCGTCCGTGGCCGAGAGGGTCACCTCGACCGGCGCGGGGTACCGGCCCTCCTCGTCGGGCTCGGCCGGGTCGAGCCGGTGCGTGGTCGCCGGCGGCGTCGCGTCGGCCGAGCGCTGGTAGAGCCGGACGTAGTCGATCCGCAGGTGGTTCGGCCAAGTCGTGTTCGTGTCGGGCGAGCCGGCGCGCGTCCCGTTGTTCATGACGATGTAGAAGTCCTCGTCGGGGTACCGGCTCACGACGGCGGCGCTCAGCGAGTGGACCAGCTCGCCGTCGATCCACCACTTCGCCCCCTCCTCGGTCCACTCGAACCCGTACACGTGCCACTCGTCGGCGTCGTAGCTGGCGTCGAAGTCGCGCAGCCAGTTCGAATGCCAGGTCACGTCGCGCCAGTCCGGCCCCGTGGCGAGGTGCGTCCCCATGACGTCGTAGCCCACGTCCGGGCGGTAGCCGAAGTACTCCCACAGGTCCCACTCCGGGGGCCAGGCGAGGCTCTCCGGGATCAGCCACAGCGCGGGCCAGACCTTGTCGCCGCGCGGGAACTTGGCGCGGAACTCGATGTAGCCCTTGTTGAAGAAGACCTTGTGCATCGACATGACCCAGCCCGTCGTGTACTGGTAGGTGCCGGGCGGGCTGGTGCCGACGTAGGTCCGCTTCTGGTTGCGCAGGACGAGCGCGCCGTCCTCGATGTAGGTGTCCTCCGGGGTGGCGTAGCCGTCGTACGACGTGTTGAGCAGGTGGTCGCCCGCCGCGCCGGGGATCAGGTGCCCGGTCCCCGGGTCGCGCAGCCCGACGGTCCAGTAGGCCGGGTTCAGCCCCGGGCCGTCGAACTCGTCAGCGAAGACCTTGACGTAGCCGGCCGGGACGAACCCGGAGCCCTCGGCGGCCTGCGCCGGGGCGGCGCCGACCACGCTCGTCAGAAGGAGCGCGGCGGACGCCGCCAGCGTACGCCGGACCGCCGTCCTCAATCCCTCCGTACCCATGCTCTCCTCCTCCCTCGGGGCCCAAGGGGCCGTGCGTTTATGGCGTCACCACCACCCCCTGCGACTCCACCGGGTCGGAGACACCGTTCTTGCCGTTGCGGACCACCTCGCAGGTGATCTCGGCGCCG
>PKER01000159.1 GCA_002919115.1 bacterium | reverse complement strand
CTGCTGATCGCGGTCACGGTCGACGCCGCCACGCGCCTGCGCCGCCAACACACCCGCTGACCCGCCTCGCGATCGACTTTCCTAGTCAGGGAGACGAGGAAAGTCGATCGCCGGGGTGAGCGTTTGACAAACGCCGAGGTTCACAAAGTGTCCGGCGCCGGCTTCAGTGCCCGCTCGAGGCTGCGTGCTCGCCGCTTTCGCCCCGCAAGCGCGTTGCGCCCGCAAAAGCCCGTCTATAGACTGGCCCACTGAGGTACGGGATCGTTTATGGAACCCGGTCCCCTGGGCGCGGGGCTGCGCGCGCCGACTTCGTGGAGAGCCAGGCACCACAGAGGAGAGAGGCAGGGAAGGTTGCCGCGGGCCCCGCGCACAGGCGCCGGAGGCGGCGCGGAGTCCCCGCGGTCGCCCGGCTGTTCGCCGGCCTTGCGCTGCTCGCGGCGCTCGTCGCGACCCTCGGCCTCGTCGCCTCGAACGGCGGGCACCGCTACACGCTGATCTTCGAGACCGCGGGCCAGCTCGTGCCCGGCAACGAGGTGCTGATCGGCGGGGAGCCGGTGGGCTCCGTGAAGTCGATCGACCTCACCGAGGACGAGCGGGCGGCGGTCGAGATCGAGGTCGCCCCACAGCTTCATGAGGGCACCTCCGCCGTGATCCGCGCGACCGGGCTCGCGGGCGTCGCCAACTACTACGTCGCGCTCACGCCCGGCCCGAACAGCGAGCCTGAGCTCGAGGACGGGGCGACGATCAGCGCCGAGTCCACCACGTCCCCGGTCAACCTCGACGAGGTCCTGAACTCGTTCACCGAGGAGGCCCGCGGGGGCCTGCGCGACTTCGTGCAGGGCCAGGCGGCGATCTTCGAGGGCCGCGGCGCCGACGCGCGCAAGGCCTACAAGTACTTCGCGCCCGCGCTCTTCCAGACGAAGCGGTTCCTGGAGGAGCTGAACGACGACCAGCGCCTGTTCGAGCGCTTCCTGACGAGCTCCGCGAAGATCTTCACGACGCTCGCCGACCGCGAGGACGAGCTCTCCGGCGCGGTGTCGAACTCCCGCGTCGCGCTCGAAGCCGTCGCCTCCGAAAACGTGGCGCTGGCGCGAACGCTCGAGCGCCTGGCTCCGGCCTTCCGCCGCTCGAACACGACGTTCGTGAACCTGCGCTACGCGCTCGACGACCTCGACTCGCTCGTCGACACGGCCATGCCGACGACCGAGAGGCTCGAGCCGCTTTTCGCCGAGCTGCTGCCGTTCCTGCGCGAGTCGCGGCCGTTCGTGCGCAACCTGCGCCTCGCGCTGCGCCGTGACGGCAGGGACAACGACCTCGCCGAGCTCATGGAGCTGTTGCCGCAGGTCGGCAAGCGCGCGCGGCCCGCGTTCAAGCGGGCGCGCCGGGCGCTCGGCGACTTCCAGCCGATCATCGACTTCGCGCGCCCCTACTCCGTCGACATGGTCCAGTCGCTGGTGAAGCTCGGCGCCGCGATGGCGAACTACGACTTCAACGGCCACTACGCGCGCGCCAGCCTGATGGGCCTCAACTTCTTCGAGCGCAACGGGCTCGGCCAGCTCTCCGCGATCCCCGCCGCCGATCAGTACGCGCCGTTCGGGCCGGACCGCATCACCCGTCGCTGCCCGGGGGCCGGCACCCAGCCGGCGGCGGACAACTCGAACCCGTTCGTCGCCCCGCTCTGGCCGGAGAGCGGGCTGGCCGCGTCCGACTGCGACGCGACGGAGGTCCCGCCCGGGCCATGAGGCGGCTTTTGCTCGCAGCGCTGATCCCGGCCGTCGCAGCGGTGGCGCTCGTCTTCGCGGGAGCGGCGGACGATGGGGAGGAGGACGCCTACATCGTCCGCGCGATCTTCGACAACGGCTCGTTCCTCGTCGAGGACGAGGAGGTCCGCGTCGCGGGCGCCAACATCGGCGTCGTCGAGGAGGTCGACGTCTCGATGCCGGGCGAGCGCGTCAGCTACGAGCCCGGCAAGGAGTACCAGCCCGGCAAGGCGGTGGTCGTCATGCGGATCACCGACCCGGCCTACCAGGACTTCCGCCAGGACGCGAGCTGCATCCTGCGCCCGCAGTCGCTGATCGGCGAGCGCTACGTGAACTGCCGCCTCACGCGCCCGACCGCCGACGGCGAGCCCGGCGCGCCGCCGCTCGAACGCATCCCCGAGGGGCAGCCCGGGGCCGGCCAGTACCTGCTGCCGCTCGAGAACAACGGCAAGATCGTCGACCTCGACCTGATCAACAACATCATGCGCGCCCCCTACGCCGAGCGGCTGCGCCTGATCCTCAACGAGCTCGGCGCGGGCTTCGGGGGTCGCGGCGAGGACATCGCGGAGCTGGTCGAGCGCGCCAACCCGGCGCTTCGCGAGGTCAACGAGCTGCTGGCGACGCTCGACGAGCAGCGCCGCAGCCTTGAGCGCCTCACCCGCGACTCCTACGAGATCCTCCGCCCGCTCGCCCGCGAGCGCCGGCGCGTGGTGCGGTTCTTCCAGGGCGCCGGCCGCGCCGCGGCGGCCACCGCCGCGCGCCGGCCTCAGCTCGAGGAGGCGCTCGCCAAGTTCCCGGGCTTCCTCGCCGAGCTGGAGCAGACGATGGGAGAGCTCGCGGGCTTCGCGCGATCGGCGACCCCGGTCACGCGCGACTTCGGCGCCGCCGCGCCGGCGCTCACCGCGGCGACCGAAGCGCTGGGGCCGTTTGCCGAGGGCGGACGGCTCGCGCTCGAGTCCCTGGGCGAGGCCGGCGAGGAGGCCGGGCCCAAGCTCGCCGCCGCCGACCCGATCGTGCGCCTCACGCGTCGCCTGGCCCGCACCGGCGAGCGGCCCACGCGCCTGCTCGACGAGTTCCTCGACAGCACGAGGACGGGCGGCGGCTTCGAGCGGCTCATGCGGCTGATCTACGGGTTCAGCGGCTCGCTCAACCTCTACGACGACGCCGGCCATTTGATGCGCACCTTCCTGGTGCCCACCCATTGCGTCGACCACACGACCAGGCAGGGCGACTTCGGCTGCCTGGGGACGCCGACGGGCCAGGGCAGGCCGCCGAAGCTGCCGCGCGCGGTGGGGCGCGTGGGGGAGGCGGTCGCCG
>PKER01000374.1 GCA_002919115.1 bacterium | reverse complement strand
ACCAGCGCCAGCACGTTGTCCGACTCCACCCGGAAGAGCGCGTCGCGCGCGTGCGCGGGCATCGCGAGCACGTCGTCGAGCAGGTTCGCCCGGTCGACCGCGCGGATGGCCTCGTAGCGGATCACGCCGCCACCCCGCCGGGCTCCACGCGCGCGTCGGGCTCGAGCACCACGCCGGCCTCGATCCGAGCCTCCTCGCCCACGACCGCACCCGGGACGACCGTCGCGCCCTCGCCGATCTCCGCGCCGGAGCCGAGGATCGCGCCTCTCACGGTCGCGCCCTCACCGATCGTGCAACCGGGATGCAGGACGGACTCCTCGACGACCGCGCCCTCGCCCACCTCGGCGTCGCGCGCGATGACGGCGCGCGGCCCGACCTTGGCGTTCGCGCCCACCACCGCGCCCGAGTCGACGAGCACCGCGCCCTCCAGGGCCGCGGAGGGGTCGACGTCGGCGTGCTCGTCGATGCCGAGCCCGCTCTCGCCGACCCGGTCGGCGACCTCGGTCTGCACCCGGCGCTCCAGGATGTCCCAGCTCGCCTGCAGGTAGCGCTCGGGGGTGCCGATGTCCATCCAGTAGCCGTCCAGCCGCAGGCCGTAGAGGCCGTTGCCGACGAGCTTCGGGAAGATCTCGCGCTCGATCGACACCATGCGGCCCGGCGGGATCAGGTCGACCACCGAGCGCTCGAGCACGTAGGCGCCCGCGTTCACCTCGTCGGTGTCGATCTCGCTCGGGTCGGGCTTCTCCAAGAAACCGAGCACCTCGCCGTCGTCGCGCCGGCGCACGAGCCCGTAGGAGGTGGGATCCTCAACCGGGTAGAGCGCCAGCGACGCGACCGCCCCGCGCTCCTCGTGGGCGCGCATGTGGGCCGTGAGGTCGAGGTCGGTGAGCACGTCACCGTTCAGGACGAGGAAGCGCTCGCCGAGCAGGCCCTCGTCGGCCGCGAGGCGGATCGGGCCCGCGGTCCCGAGCGGCTCGCGCTCCTCGACGTAGCGGATCGTGGGGCCGCCCGGGATCGAGTCGCCGAGCGAGGCGCGCAGGTCCTCGGCGCGGAAGCCGCACGCCATGACCACCTCGCTCACGCCGTGACGCCCCAGCCAGTCGACCATGTAGCGGATGAACGGGCGGTCGACCAGCGGCAGCGCCGGCTTCGGCCGGGTGAGGGTGAGGGGGCGAAGGCGGGTGCCCTCACCGCCGACGAGCACCAGCGCCTGCATCAACCGGTCCCGTTCGCGCCGGGGCGGCCGATGCCCTCGTAGGTGAACCCGGCTGCCTTGATCGTTTGGGGGTCCAGGAAGTTGCGGCCGTCGACGACGAGCGGCGTCGACATCCGCTCGCGGAGCGCCGCCCAGTCGAGCTGCAGGAACTCGGGCCACTCGGTGACAAGCACCACGGCGGCGGCGCCGGCGGCCGCCTCCTCGGCCGAGCCGCTCATCTCGACCGTGGGCAGAAGGTCCCGCGCCGCGTCCTGGGCGATCGGGTCGTAGGCCGCGACCTTCGCGCCCTCGCCCTCCAGGCGCGCGGCGAGCACGAGGCTGGAGGCCTCGCGCATGTCGTCGGTGTTGGGCTTGAAGGCGAGCCCGAGCAGGGCGATCCTGCGGTCAGCCAGCGAGCCCAGGTGCTTCTCGAGCTTGGCGACGACCCGCCGCTTCTGAAGCTCGTTGACCTCGATGACCGCGTTGAGGAGCTGGAAGTGGTAGCCGGTGTTCCCGGCGAGCATCTTGAGCGCGCTGACGTCCTTGGGGAAACACGAACCCCCGTACCCGATGCCCGCGCGCAGGAAGGCCGGGCCGATGCGCTTGTCGAGGCCCATGCCGCGCGCGACCTCCATCACGTCCGCACCCGTCTCCTCGCAGACGTTCGCGATCTCGTTGATGAACGAGATCTTGGTCGCGAGGAAGGCGTTCGAGGCGAGCTTGATCATCTCCGCCGAGGCGACGTCGGTGCGCACCAGCTCGCCGCCGAGCGGCCGGTAGAGCGCCTCGACCGCGTCGGCCGCCCACTCCGAGCCCGGGTCGGCGCCGATCACGACCCGGTCGGGGTTCATGAAGTCGTGGATCGCCGTGCCCTCCTTGAGGAACTCCGGGCAGCTCACGTACGCGAGCCCCTTGCGGTCGCGCTTGATCGCCCGGCCGGTCCCCGCGGGCACGGTGCTCTTCATGACGAGCGCATGCTCGGAGTCGTCGGGCAGCGCCTGGACGACGGCGCGCACCCGCGAGAGGTCGGCGTCGCCGGAGTAGGTCGGCGGCGTGTCCACGCAGCAGAAGAGCAGGCGGGCCCGGCCCAGGACCTCGTCCATGCTGGTCGTGAACGTGAGGCGCTCCGCGTTGCGCGCGAGCAGCTCGTCGATGCCGGGCTCGTGGATCGTCGACCGGCCGCTGCGCAGCGACTCGATCTTCGCCTCGTTGATGTCCATCGCCACCACCTGGTGGCCGAGGTCGGCGAAGCAGGTGGCCGTGACCAGGCCGACCCAGCCCACGCCGATGACTCCGACTGCGTCTCGGTTGTCGGTCACGGCCCTAGAGCTTCTCCGCGGAGGTGGCGATTGCGAGCATCTGTTCTTCCGATAGCGCCCGGGTGAGGGTATTGATCACCCAGTACGACCCCTGCTTGGTCTTCCAGCCGACCAGGCGGAGCCGGTCGCCATCGTAGAAGAGCAGGTACTCGCGGCCTCCGATGCGGCGGGTTTCCGAGGGGTTGTTGAGGATCGGCGCGTCGCGCCAGTTGACGCCGGTGAGCCCGTAGTACGAGATGAAGCCGGGGTCCTGGTAGGACATCACGAACTTGTAGCCCCGGAAGATGCGCTTGTCGTCGAAGTCCGGCACGCCGTACGAGCGCGACTCGTCGGTGATCGTGCTCCCCGGCATCATCACCGTCGGGTAGTAGACGTCGAGGTTCGCCTTCTTCTTCCGCATATAGCGGTCGAACTGCTGCGCGAACGGCACCGAGAGGCCCGTCGCGTCCCACATCTCCGGCGCGACCGGCGCGGGCTGCCCCTTGTCCTTCTGCTTGCCCTTGTCCTTCTTCTTGCCCTTCCTGCCGCCGCCGGACTTGCCCTTGTCGCCGCCGCCCTCCTTCGCCGGCTCGTCGCCTTCACCCAGGAA
>PKER01000041.1 GCA_002919115.1 bacterium | reverse complement strand
GGGCCCAAGGCGCTCGCGCGCCGGGACGCCGCGCTGCGCCGCTTCGCCGAGCTGATCGACCAGGGGCGCGCGGACAGTGGCCTGGCGCTGCCGGGGCTGACCGGCCGCGCGCTGGCCGGCGGCATCCACGAGCTCCTGCACAGCGAGCTTCTGCACGGCGCGGCGCGCGGCGTACCGGCTCGTCTGCCGGATCTCGTGTACTGGGTCGTTCACCCTTATCTGGGCGAGGAAGAGGCCGCGAAGGCCCGCGACCGCGCCCGCGAGCTGGTCCGCCCGAGCGCCTAGAAACCGCATGGGCAAGCCGGTTGGCTCCCACCTTTGGCTGCGGGGCGCATCCGCCTGCGGCATGGACCGCAACTTTCGAAAAACCGCTGCGTTTATAGTTGCTAGCTGGTAGTTCAACGAGCGGCTCGCCGGCGCCAGGTACGCCCGACGCTGAGCCGGGGAGAAGAGAGGAACGTATGCGCAGGAGAGTTTTCGGCGTTGCAGTGCTCGCGATGGCCACCGCCTTGGCGGTCGCCGGCATCGCGGTGGGCGAGAAGGCGCAGATCGGGAACCTCATCCTCGAGGTCGACGGCAACGTCAAGCCGAACAAGCTTCCGAAGAAGAAGATGGCTCCGGTCGCGCTGAAGGTGAACGGCAAGGTCACGACCGACGACTCGTCGGTGCCGCCGGTCCTCAACCGGATCGTCATCGACTTCGACAAGGACGGCACCGTCAACACCAAGGGCCTGTCGTCGTGCAACCCGAACAAGATCCGCAATTCCAGCTCGAAGCAGGCCAAGAGCAAGTGCAAGAAGGCCCTGGTCGGCGAGGGCACTGGGACCGCGACCGTGAAACTGACCGGGCAGGATCCGATCGATGCCGAGGGCCCGCTGCTCGCCTTCAACGGGCCGAAGAAGGGCGGCAAGCCGACGATCATCTTCCATCTCTTCGCCGCGGTCCCGCTGCCCACGCCCTTCGTCACCGTCGCGCCGATCTCGAGCGCGCCGGGCAAGAAGTTCGGCAAGCGGGTGACGATCGACGTGCCCCCGATCGCGGGCGGCAACGGCACGCTCACCGGGTTCGACATCACGGTCAAGAAGAACTGGAAGATCAAGAAGAAGGGCAAGAAGAAGGCCAAGAAGATGAGCTACATCACGGCCAAGTGCTCCGACCGCAAGTTCATCGCCACGGCCCACGTCGAGTGGAACGACAGCCGCGAGCTCGACATCAACGTGCAGCGGCCCTGCAAGGTGAAGAAGTAAGGGGCGCGCGAGATCACGGGCGCACCGAAGCACTGCGCGAACGAGGGGGGCCCCGCCTGACGGGGCCCCTCGGCGTTCCTCGGCGAGGAGGAGGCTGTGAGCGGGTTCAAGAGAAGGCTCTCGATAGCGCTGGCGGGACTGCTGGGCGCGGCGGCACTCACCGGCGCGCTCGCGCATAGCGAGATCGTCAAGCTGGGCAACCTGATCGTCGAGATCGACGGCGGCGTCAAGCCGACGAAGCTCCACAAGCGCAAGCTGACGCCGATCGGGCTGCGCGCGGAGGGCCACATCCGCACCGATGACTCGACGGTGCCGCCGATCGTCAAGCGAATCGTGATCGACTTCGACCGGCGCGGGACGCTCGACGTCCGCGGGCTGGCGCGCTGCAACCCGCAGCGCATCCGCAACGCCAACACCAAGCAGGCCCGCAAGCGCTGCCGCCGGGCGATCGTCGGAGAGGGCTTGGTCAAGGCGATCATCGACCTGCCCGACCAGGAGCCCTTCAAGGCCGAAGGCCCGCTGCTTGCCTTCAACGGCCCGAAGCGTGGGAAGAACCCCTCGATCGTCTTCCACGCGTTCGCGCACGTCCCGCTGCCGACGCCGTTCGTCACGCTCGCCCCGATCACCAACGCCCCGGGCAAGCAGTGGGGCAAGCGGGTGAACATCCGGGTGCCGACCATCGCGGGCGGCAACGGCGTGCTGACGGACGTCCGGATCAAGGTGAAGCGCCGCTGGCGCCACCGCGGGAAGCGGCGCAGCTACCTGCTCGCCAAATGCCCGACCGGGAAGCTGCGCGCGAAGGGATTCGGTGAGTTCATCGATGGCCGCCGGCTGGAGGCGACGATCGTCCGGCGGTGCCGCGGCGTGCGTTAGTGAGCCACTGGGCGATCGCCAGGCCGCGCGCGGCGCTCGCCGCGTGGCTGGCAGCGATCGCGATCCTCGCGGGCCTCGGCCTCAACGTCGAGGACCGCCTCACCCAAAGCATCTTCGTCCTCCCCGGGAGCGAGACCGAGCGCGCGATCGAGATCTCGCGCGACGAGTTCGGGGAGAGCGTCTTCGTCCCGGTTCTGCTCGAAGGCCCCCCGGCCGACGTCGAGCGCCAGGGCCAGGCGCTCGTCCGGCGGCTCGGCGAGACGCCCGACACCCAGGTGCTCTCGCCCTGGGATCGCGCACCGAGTGCTGACGCGCTGCGGCCGCGCCCCGGAGCGGCGATGGTGGTGGCGGCGATCAACCGGCCCTACGAGGAGATCTTCGACAGCACCGCCGAGGAGATGCGCGCGCTGGTCGACGAGGTCGTAGCCGAGCCGGTCAAGGCCAGCGTGACCGGGATGCCGCTGATCGGCAACGCGATCAAGCGGGAGACCTACGACAGCGCGCGGGAGGCGGAGCTGATCGCGGTCCCGGTCCTGCTCGTCGTGCTCCTGCTCGTCTTCCGCGCGCCGATCGCTGCCGCCATCCCCGGGGCCATCGGGCTCGCGACCCTGCTCGCCGGCGCCGGCGTGATCTGGGTACTGGCAGGGTTCGTGCGGGTCGACCCGCTCGCGATCTCGCTCGCCTCGATGATGGGCCTCGCGCTGGGCGTCGACTACTCGCTCTTGATCGTCACGCGCTTTCGCGACGAGGTGGCGATGGGCGCGGCCCCGCGGACCGCCGCCAGCACGGCGATGGCGACCGCGGGACGCACGGTCGGCTTCGCCGGCGCCGCGGTCGCCGTGGCGATGGTCGTCGGGATGGCCGTGGTGCCGGGAGACATCCTGGTCTCCGCGGCCGTCGGGGTGCTCACCGCGACCGCGATCGCACTCGCGTCGGCCTTCGTCGCGATCCCCGCGCTCCTCGCGCTGGCCGGCGCGCACCTCGACCGTCTC
>PKER01000273.1 GCA_002919115.1 bacterium | reverse complement strand
AGCGAATCGACCACGGTGTCATCGGGCGCGAGGATCTCGACCGTCACCTCGTCCTCGTCGCCCTCCGCGAGGCCGGCCGTGCCGGAGACCCGGGGGCGCCGAGCAGCAGCGCGCCCGCCGGGGGCTCATCGACCGTGAGCGCGGGGCTCGTCGTGTCGACCGTGAATGTGCGGGTCGCCGGCGTCGGGTCGGTGGCGCCCTGGTAGGTCGCCCGCGCCTCGAACGTGTACGTGCCGTCCGTGAGCGGCGCGGTGGTGTGTTGGTCGCCGTCCGAGCACGGCCCGAACGCTGCCGGGACGATCCGGCACTCGAACGTCGAGCCGGCTTCGTCGGAGCCGAGCTCGAACGTCGGCGTCGCATCGCCCGTGCGGCCGTCGGGACCCGCGAGGATCGAGGTGACCGGCACCGGCCGGAAGAGCTGGATGCGGCTCTCTTCGAGCTCGGAGGTGAACGCCCTGCCTTGGGCGTCGACGGCGATGTCGCTCGGCCGCCTGAACTGCCCGGGCCCGCCGCCCCGGATCCCGGGCCGGCAATCGTGGATCGAGGCGGCCTGGCAGACCTGGTACTCCTCGGCCCCGTCGAGCACGCCCCAGCCGAACGTGAGCACGAACTCGAGCGAGCCGTTCAGCTTGATGACCCGGTCGAAGTCGGGTTCGGGGTAATAGACGTCGCCGTTGGGGGCGATGCTGATCCCGCCGTGGCCGCCCACGTCCAGGACGCCGAGATAGGAGCCGTCGGGGGCGAACCGCTGGATGCGGGGGTTGTTCCGCTCGTTTACGTAGATGCGGCCCTGCGGGTCGACCGCCACCGAGTCCGGGTAGGCGAACTGCCCCGCGCCGTCTCCGTAGATGCCCGCTCGGCAGCCGGTGTCCTCGGTGCAGATCTCGAACTGCTCCGCGCCGGTGCGGACGCCCCAGCCGAACGCGAAGCGGAAGTCCCCGTTGGAGGCGAAGCTCGAGACCCGGTTGTTGCCGAACTCGGTGACGAAGATGTTGCCGTCCGAGTCGACGGCGATGTCCCCGGCGAGGCTGAACTGCCCCGCGGCGTCGCCGGAGATCCCGGCCTGGCAGTCGGACGTGCACACCTGCAGCTCGTCCGAGCCGTCGTCGACGCCCCAGCCGTACATCTCCTTGAACTAGCCGGTGGATGAGAAGCGCTGGATCCGGTTGCCGCCGCTGTCCTCGACGGTGACCACGTCGCCGTTCGGAGCCGTCGCGATCCCGCTCAGGGAGTCGAAGCTGAGGGACGACGCCGCGAACTCGCCCTCGCCCGTGCCGGCGAACCCGCAAGCGCAGCTGGCGGCGACGGTGCAGATCTCGGCGTCCTGGCCGCCCGCGACGCCGCGGCCCCAGGCGCGCTGGAAGTTCCCTTCCAGGTCGAACTGCTGGACGCGCCAGGCCTCGATCGTGTAGAGCCCGCCGGGGCCGAGCGCGAGGGCCTTGACGCCCTGGAACTGGCCCCCCTGGGTGCCCGTCGAGCCGAACTGCATGACGAACTCCTGGCGCGCGTGCGCGGGCGCAGCCAGCGACGCGAGCACGGCGAAGCACGCGAACGCGCAACCGAACCCCCAAACACCGATCCCCGCTCGACGCATCGTTTGGCGGCAAGGAGCTAGACCATCGGCCCGTGCCCCGCAAGTGCTTCGCCCGGCCGGACGGCGGTCGGGGTGCGGAGGCGGCCCGATGGCGATATGTAGCCTTGCCCGCGACCTAAGGAGGCTTGATGGCAGACCAACTCTGGGGCGGTGAGACCGCCAAGGCGATCAACAACTTCCCGGTCTCGGGAGAGCGGGTCCCGACGCCGGTGATCCGCGCGCTGGGCCGCATCAAGGCGGCCGCCGCGCGGGCGAACAAGGAGCTCGGCGTCCTCGACCCCGAGCTCGCCGACCGGATCGCGGCCGCGGCCGACGCCGTGGCGCGCGGTGAGCACGACGACCAGTTCCCCGTCGACGTCTTCCAGACGGGCTCGGGCACCTCGTCGAACATGAACGCGAACGAGGTGATCGCGAACCTCGCCGGCGACCCGGCTCACCCGAACGACCACGTCAACCGCGGCCAGTCCTCGAACGACGTCTTCCCCTCGGCCGTGCACCTGGCGGCGCTAGGCGAGGTCACCAACGACCTGCTGCCCTCGATGGAGGGCCTGATCGAGGCGCTCGAGGCGAAGGCCGAGGAGTACGAGGACGTCGTCAAGACGGGCCGCACGCACCTGATGGACGCGGTCCCGGTGACGCTCGGCCAGGAGTTCGCCGGCTACGCGGCGCAGATCAAGCTGGGCGTCGAGCGGGTGCGCGCGACCCTGCCCCGCGTGGGCCAGCTCCCGCTGGGCGGCACGGCCACCGGCACGGGCCTCAACACGCACGAGCGCTTCGCCGAGCTCGCCCTCAAGCTGATCTCCGAGGAGACCGGCCTCGAGGTCAGCCAGCCGCTCGACCGCTTCGAGGCGCAGGCGAACCGCGACGCGCTCGTCGAGCTCTCCGGCGCGCTCAAGGTCGTCGCCGTCTCGCTGATCAAGATCGCGAACGACCTCGCGCTGATGGGCTCCGGCCCGCGTGCCGGCCTCGCCGAGCTGCGCCTGCCCGAGCTCCAGAAGGGCAGCTCGATCATGCCGGGCAAGGTCAACCCGGTGATCCCCGAGGTCGTGATCCAGGTGGGCGACCAGGTGATCGGCAACGACGCGGCGATCACCGCGGCGGGCTCGCAGGGCCAGTTCGAGCTCAACGTGCGCGTGCCGCTGATCGCGCGCAACCTGCTCGACTCGATCAAGCTGCTCGCCGCCGCCTGTCGCCTGCTGAACGAGAAGTGCGTGGCGGGCATCGAGGCCAACCACGACCAGCTGAACGCCTACGCGGAGGCGAACCTGCAGGTCGCGACGGCACTCAACCCGATCATCGGCTACGACCGCGCTACGGAGATCGTCCGCGAGGCTGCGGCCAGCGGCCGCAACGTGCGCGACGTCGCGATCGAGAAGGGCGTCGACCCCGAGCAGCTCGACGAGGCGCTCGACTACCGCGCCCTCGCGCGCCCGCACGGTTAGGGCGCGCGCGTGACGGCGCTCGGGGAAGGAAGGCTCGCGCGGATCGCGCTGGGGGCGGCGCTCGCCCTCGGCGCGA
>PKER01000045.1 GCA_002919115.1 bacterium | reverse complement strand
CGCGCCCCGCGGCGCGCGCGGCACGTTCGGCGCGCTGGCCGACGCCGACGAGGCGCTCGCCCGGGCGGTCGAGATCCTGCCGACGTTCCAGCGCGAGACGCGCGCCACGCTCGCCCGCCTCGACGAGTTCCAGGCCGACACGCGGCCGCTGGTGCGCGACCTGCTGCCGGTCGCAAACGACATCTCCCCGACGCTCAAGAGCGTGCGTGAGCTCTCGCCGCACCTCGAGCGCCTCTTCCGCGACCTCGACCCGCTGGTCAAGGCGGGCAAGGACGGGCTGCCCGCCCTGCGCCGCTTCCTGGGCGACGAGGGCCTGCGCCCGGCGCTCGACGCGCTCGACCCGTTCCTGGCCAACCTGAACCCGGCGACGCGGTACCTGACGGCGTACCGGACGACCGTCACCGACTTCCTCGCGACGCCAGGCGTGGCCCTGTCGGCGAGCCTGCCCTACCAGCCGGGGCAGCCGTCGGCGCGGCACTACCTCAAGCAGCTCGCGTACCTCTCGACCGAGGCGCTCTCGATCTGGGGCACGCGCCTGCCGACCAACCGCGGCAACGCCTACCCGTCGCCGGACTACCTCGCCCGGCCGGAGATGGCGGCGCGCGGCATCTTCCCGAACTTCGACTGCAAGAACCTGGACTTCGTCACCGACCCGACCGGGCTGCTGCCGCAGCCGACCGACGAGGACGAGGCCTGGGAGGGCAACCAGCCGCCCGACGTCCCCAAGGTGGGGCTGACGTTCGCACCGTGCTTCATCCAGGGCGACTTCCCGGCGGAGCTCGGCGGCGGCCGCGCGCCCAACCTGTACGCGGACCCGTGACGCGGGCAGCCGCGCGGGGGGTTACGCGGCGCTCTTAGGATGTGGTCGTCCCTGAGGAAGGAGAGGAAGTGGGTTACTTCAAGGACGCCGACGAGGTCTACGCCACCCTCGGCAAGCTGATGCGGGACATCGCAAGCGACGAGGAGCTTGGCCCGAAGTTCCGGCGCGCGGACACGATCGTGCGCTACGAGTACAAGAACCCCGACGCGACGGTGACCGTCCGCCTGCAGGAGGGGCAGGACTCGCAGGTGGACTTCGGCGAGTCGACGATGGAGCCCGAGGTGACGATGACCATGGACGCCGACGTCGCCCATCGCTTCTGGCTCGGGAAGGTGAACGTGACGGTCGCGATGGCGCGCGGCCAGATCAAGGCCACCGGCCCCGTGGCTAAGCTCCTGCGCCTCGTGCCGCTTGCCAAGCCCGTCTTCCCCCGCTACAAGGCGCAGCTCACCGAGCAGGGGCGCCCGGACCTCGCCGAGGTTTGAGCGCGCGCTCGGAGGCCAAGGCGTGGGCCGACACGGTCCGCGCGCTCGCGGCCGACCGCGGCCTGCGCTATGAGCCCGTCGGCGGGCTCAACCCCAAGGGCGCGCCGGCGGCGCTCTGCCCCGGGGGGACGAACCGGATCACCGGCGAGCTGGCGCCCGGGTTCTTCGGGGCCGCGTGCGACGCCGACGAGCGCGAGGAGGGCGGCTTTCTGCGGCGCGCCGTCCTGCCCGGGGCCGTGCTCATCAAGTCCCACATGCCGGACCTGGCCGAGGTGCTGCCGTCCTTCAACGTCGAGTCCGTCGAGGGGCTCGAGGTGATCGAGCAGCGCGCGAGCCGGCGCAAGGTCGAGTTCGAGAGCATCGAGTTCAACCGCCGCTACCTGGCGACGGTGCCGCGCGAGTACGACCCGATCGCGCTCCGCGAGCTCTTCAGTCCCGGCTTTCTGGACTGGGCCGCCGGGCTCGACGCGCAGATCGACTTCGGCGTCGGCGAGCGCCAGCTCTACTTCCTGTGGCGCCTGCGCGAGCGCACCCGGGCCGAGTACGAGGGGGCGCTGGACGCCGCCGCCGAGCTCTTCCGGCGGGTGCGCAACGAGATGGTGGAGGAGGGCGTCCACACCTACGAGGCCGGGCCCTGGCACGCGGGCCTGGCGCCCTTCCCCGGCGCGTAGGCGTGCGCCGCGCGCGGCGCCTACAGGCGCGGGGGCACGTAGCCGTCGTCCCCGGGGAAGACGAGGCGCCACCCGGGCGGCTCGTCGGCGGGGGCGACGTTGGGCAGCACCGGCTCGACCTCGCGCTCGCGCGCGGTCGCCAGCACCTCCTCGGTCGAGGTGAACGGCAGGAGGGACTCGAGCTGCCTCATCGTCGGGAAGGGGAGCACGAGCTCCCCGGCGCGGCCGCGCTCGAGCGCGTCGGCGGGCTCTATCCACGCGGCGTCGACCACCTCGCCGCCGTCGGGGTCGGGGCGCGTGTGCGCGGGGGCGAGCGCCACGTAGAAGCGCGTGTCGAAGCGCACCGGGACGGGCTCGGGGGTGATCCAGCGCGCCCAGAGCACGAGCTCGGCGTCGTCGGCGAGCTCCACGCCCGCCTCCTCGCGCAGCTCGCGGATGGCGGCGGCGCGGTGGGCGAGGTCGTCGGCCTCGGTGTCGACGTCGCTGCCCTTCACGCCGAGGATGAGCTCGTCCGCCTCCAGCGCTCCGCCCGGGAAGACCCAGGCGCCCGGCATGAAGCGCGCGTTGGGGTTGCGCTGGACCATGAGCACCTCCAGCCCCCTGTCGGCGTGGCGGCCGCCACGCCGGAGGAGCAGCAGCGTCGCGGCGGCGCGCGGGGCGACGGGCTCGAAGTCCGGGGCGAACGGGTCCCGGGCCCCGGCGGCCTCGGGTGGGAGCTGCGACATCGGGGTAATCCTCGCGCATCCGCGGGACGGGCCGCGTTGATCCGGGTCGCAAAAGGAACGTGATGTTTCGCCGGGAGCGCCGTAGTAGGGGCATGCAGACCGCGATCACGGCACCGGCCGCGGACGCGCCCAGCGCCGCCGAGCGCGAGTTCGAGGAGCTGTACAGGAGCTCGCGCGACGACGTGTACGCCTACGTCGCCGGGCTCCTGCGCGACCGCGCGGCGGCCGAGGACGTCACCGCGACCGCCTTCGAGCGCGCGTACCGGCGCGCCAAGACCTTCGACCCGAGGCGCGGCTCACGGCGCGCCTGGCTGTTCGGGATCGCGCGCAACGCCGCCCTCGACGAGCTGCGCCGCCGCAAGCGCCACGCCGAGCTCGCGGCCGATCCCAAGTCCGACGAGCCCGCGCCCGACGAGGAGGC
>PKER01000052.1 GCA_002919115.1 bacterium | reverse complement strand
CTGCCGCTGGAAGAGGGGCTCGCGCTCGAGGCGCGGCTCGAGATCCTCGAGCGACTTCGGCCCGCGGCGCGGGTAGCCCGCGCGGGCGTGCAGGTAGGGGGCGAGGTAGCGGCCGGCGATCTTCGCGGGCGGCCACCACAGCGCGTTGCGCGCGACCGCGGGGCGCTCCCCCTCGCTGAGCGGGGTCCGCAGGTATCGCGGGCCCCCGCCGGTGAGCAGTGCCCCGCGGAGCACCGGGCGGAACGGCTCGGGGTCGACGGGCGCCCCGGCGAGCGCCGCGATCGAGCGCGCCGCCACGTCGGCCATCTGCGCGGCGATGCCGCCCTGCTTGACGGGGAACCAGGTCATATCGCCGGCCGCGTACACGCGCTCGAGCCCGAACACCGCGCCGAAGCGGTCCACGGCGACGAAGCCGTTGTGGTCCTGCGGTATCCCCGGGACGGTGTAACCCCGCTGGACGGGGAGCGCGACGACGGCGTCGCAGGCGAGCGGCTCGCCCCGGGCGACCGCGAGCTTGCCGTCGGCGTACTCGACGGCCGGGGTCGCGAGGCGGACCCGGATGCCGGCGGCGGCGAGGATGTCGACCACCGCGGCGCTTGCCCTGGCGCCGAACACCTCCAGGGGGCGCGACTCGGGGGTGACCAGGGTGACCTCGACGTCTTCCAGGCCGAGGTCGCGCGCCTTGCGGCCGGTGAGCAGCGCGAGCTCGTAGATCCCGAGGGGCCAGGTCACCCCGACGGGCACCGCGAACGCGAGGCGGCGGATCTCGCCGCGCTTGAGGCGGCCGATGACGTCCGCGACGGCGCCTCCGTCGGCGCTGTCGCGGAAGGTAACGGCGCCCGGTACAGCGTCGACCTGCCGCGTGCCCAGGGCCAAGAGCAGCGCGTCGTAGTCCAGGGTCCGCTCCTCAAAGGTGGTGACGCGCCGCGCTTCCGGGTCGACGACGGCGAGCCCGTCGCGAAGGAAGGTCGCGCCCTGCTCGAGCGCGAGCTCGAGCAGGTCGAGCTCGCGCTCAGCGCCGAGCCCGAACGGCTCGGTCACCGACAGCGGGCGGAAGCGGAAGCGGCTCTCGGGCGCGAGCATCGACACGCGGACGCGAGGGCCCGCGAGGCGGCGCAGCGCGAGCAGTGCTTCCACTCCCGCCACGCCGCCGCCGGCGATGAGCACGTGTGTGGGCCGCTCGGCGGTCAATGCTCCATGCCTCCGGCGTCCGCGCCCTTCGTCACCAGGGTCCCGGACGCGCCCTTGCCGGTGTCCGCGAAGGCGTGGGTGACGAACGGGTAGGAGCCCTCCTCGTCGAGCGTGAACTCCACGTAGCCGCCCTGCGAGGGAGCCAGGTTGATCGTCTGCACGTCGCGCGCGACGCCGTTGTCGGTGACGGCCTTGTCGAAGACCGTGCCGATCACGTGGAACGCCGACCAGATGCTGGGCCCCGCGTTCAGGACGTACATCCGGATGCGCTCGCCGCGGTTGACCTTGATCGGGTGCTTGTCGTACTGGGCCGCGTAGCCGTTGAACGCGATGACGTCGGGCTCCTTGGCCTCCATCTTGGCCATGTCGGCATCTTCGCCCGGCTCGCCCAGGTAGTACTCCTGCTGGGTGATCCAGAGCTCGCGATCGACGGGGGCCAGGTCTTTCGGCTTCACGACCATCATCCCGACCATCCCCGCGCCCGCGTGGTGCAGGACCGGCGCCGTGGCGCAGTGGTACATGTAGACGCCCGGGTGCTTCGCGGTGAACCGGAAGGTGTGGGTCTCGCCCGGCGGGATCGTCACGAACGCCTTGTTCGGCGCGACCTCCGAGGAGTGGAAGTCGATCGAGTGCGGCATCCGCACGTCCATCTTCTCGTTGGCGCCGTTCACGAGCTTGATCTCGACGCGGTCGCCTTGGTTTACGACCATCGGTTCAGAAACGCCCGTGCCGCGGTTCAGCTTCCCGTTGACGCCGAACGACCAGACCCGGGTGGGGGCGAGCTCGTCGGAGACCTTGGTGACGTGCTCGTACACGTCGACGCGGAACTTCTTGACCTCGCCGGCGGGAACGGGGGGCAGGGTGGGGTCGGGGCGCTTGTACGGCTCGTAGTCGATCCCCTCGCCGGCCTCGGCGCTGATGTCCGTGGTGGCCGCGGCGGTCTCGTGCGTGGCGCCGGCATCCGCGGTCGCGTCGCTATCCGACGCCTCAGCGCCGATCAGGAAGATCGTGACCGCGGCGACCGCCGCCATCAGGATCGCGAAGCCGGCCATCAGGATCGCGACGTTGCTCTTCGTTGCCTCGACGTCGATGCGCTCGTCGTTGCCGTGGAAGCGCTGGCCGAAGGTCTCGAACGTGATGGCAGGGGAGAACAACGCCGCCCCGTAGGCGATCGACCCCTTGGCGCGGTAGAAGCGGGCGTCGGTCGCCCCGGTGAGGATGCCTGGCGACAGCCGGGCGCCGGGGTAGGCGACCTGGGTGTGCTTGCGCAGCGCCTCCCACAGCGGGTTGTCGATCGGGGAGCGGGTCGACTCCGAGGTCTGGAGCGCCGTGACCTCCACGCGGTGGGCGAGCTCGCCGAGCACGTCGGCGAGGTAGGCGTCGACGGCCTCCTTGGTGTCACCCGGCACCGTGCGGATGTCGACGTCGATGTCGATCACGTCGGGGATCGTGTTCGTCTTCTGGCCGCCGTGGATCACGTTGGGCGAGATCGTCGTGTGCGTGCACGCGTGGGCGACGCGGGCGTAACCCTGCGGCAGCTCGGCCAGCGCGTCGTGGATGGTCGCCGGGTCCGACAGCCGGCGGCGCAGGTCGTCGGGCAGGTCGAGCGTCGCCAGCTGCGCCTCCCACAGGTCGTCGAGCCGCGACGGCGTGCGGTAGGCGGCGAGACGGCGGACGATCTCTGCCGCGGTGATCAGCGCGTTGTCGGCGCCGTAGGGCATCGAGCCGTGCCCGGGCGTGCCGTGCACCCGCAGCCGCCGCCAGGCGAGGCCCTTCTCGGCGACGTTGATCGTGATGTGACGGGTGCCGTCCGACGTGACGCCGGAATAGCCGCCGGACTCGGTGAGCACGTACGGCGCGCCGACCACGTCCCAGTGGTGATCGATCATGTACTCCGCGCCCCAGTGCCCGCCGGCTTCCTCGTCGGCGACGCCGAAGTAGATCAGCGTGCCCTTCGGGCGGAAGCCCTCGTCGGCGAGCCGGCGGAAGG
>PKER01000350.1 GCA_002919115.1 bacterium | reverse complement strand
TCGCCGCGGTGCACCGCATCGCGCTCGACCCCGCGAGCAAGGCGCGGCGGATCTTCCGGCTGCGCAAGCCGCCGGTCTTCCGCCCGCGGCTGCAGGCGGCGCCGAGCTCCTGGGTGCTCACGCTCAAGCACACCGACGGCGAGTTCAACGGGCCCGGGCGGATGGCCTTCGACTCCCAGGGGAACATCTGGGTGACGAACAACTTCCTCTACCCGCCGCCCAGCACGGCCTCGGGGCCGACGGTGATCGGGCTCGACCCGACGGGCGCGCCGCGGGAGGGCAACCCGTTCTCGGGCGGCGGGATCCTCGGCGCCTGGTGGGGGATCGCCGTCGACGCCGCCGACCGCGTCTGGCTCAGCAACTTCACGGGGGACGACCCCAGCGACTGGAACGACCCCGACTTCGAGGGCGGCGACAACGTCGCGCTGCTGGGCCCGGACGGCGCGCCGATCTCGACGGACGCCGGCTACACCGAAGGCCCGTTCCTGGGCCCGCAGGGGATCGCCGTCTCACGGAACGGCGACGTGTGGTTCGCGAACCACACGAGCGACACGGTGGTCCGCTATCGCGGCGGGGATCCCACCGACAGCCAGCTGATCAGCGGCGGTGGGCTGCACAACCCGTTCGCGATCGAGATCGACGCGGACGGCAACGCCTGGGTCGACAACGGCTCGCTCGACCCCTCCGCCGAGGGCTCGGTGACGAGGATCGACCCGGACGGGCAGATCACCGACACCTACCCCGTGCCGGAGATGCGCTCGCCGCAGGGGATCGCCTTCGACTCGGCGGGCGATCTGTGGGTGGCGAGCCTCGAGGACGACAACGTGACCTGGCTCGACCCCGAGGGCGACGTCAAGGGCCAGTTCCGCGTGCCCAGCATCGAGGGCCCGTGGAGCATCGCGATCGACGGCGACGACAACGTCTGGGTGGCGAGCTTCGTCGGCCGCAAGGTCACGAAGCTCTGCGGCGGGCCGAGCGCCCGCTGCCCGCGCGGGCTCGGGACCGGCGATCCGATCTCGCCGCCGCTCACCGGATTCGGGAACGGCGGGCTGCAGCACATCACCGCCGTGCAGGTCGATCAGTCGGGGAACGTCTGGGCGGCCAACAACTGGGCGCAGGTCTCGCCCACGATCGGCGGCGACGGCCTCGTCGAGTTCATCGGCGCCGGCGCCCCCGTTAGGACGCCGCTGATCGGCCCGCCCGAGCCGCCGGGCTGAGCCCGCGCGGGGTCGCCTAGAGCTCCTCCCAGAAGAACTCGACGACGTGGCCCTCCGGGTCGCGGACCTTGACGCTCGCATAGTCGGGCTCGTCCCAGCGCTCGATCGCCTCGTAGCCGTCGTCGGCGAGGCGACGGGCCATCTCGGTGACGGCCTCCGCGCTCTCCAGCATCACGCCGAAGTGCGGCTCGAACCCGCCCTGCTTGCGCCCGAGCGCCAGCATGAAGCCGGACTCGTGGAAGAGCATCAGCGTCCCGTCGTCGTAGGAGCGCGCGGGGCGCGCGCCGAATCCGCAGTAGGTCTCGTAGAAGCGCCGCGAGCCCTCCTGGTCGCTCACGGCCAAGGCAAGGTGGTCCATGGCCGCGCAGCGTAATCGCCGCGCGCGGCGTGGTCGATGCCGCCCTCGCGCGGAGGCCATAAACTGGTGGCTGCCCAGGGCGCGTAGCTCAGTGGGAGAGCGCTCGCCTCACACGCGAGAGGTCGCTGGTTCGAACCCAGCCGCGCCCATTCCGCCGTGCGCGCAACCGGTGCGCGCGCACGCCCGCCCCGCGGGCTAGTCTGCAGCCCGCGATGCTCGCCGCCTACGCGAGGAACTTCGATCCCGACGAGCCGGTCCGTGGGCTCGAGGTCGGGGAGCGGCCCGAGCCCGACCCACAGGAGGGCTGGGCGGTCGTCGAGGTGCGCGCGGCCTCGCTCAACCACCACGACGTGTGGTCGCTGCGGGGCGTCGGGCTGCGGGAGGAGCAGCTGCCGATGATCCTCGGCACGGACGCGGCCGGCGTCGACGAGGACGGCCGCGAGGTGATCGTCCACGCGGTGGTCGGCGATCCGGAGTGGAGGGGGGACGAGACCCTCGACCCCAAGCGCACGCTGCTCTCCGAGCTCCACCAGGGGACGCTCGCCGAGCGCGTCGCCGTGCCGCGGCGCAACCTGGTCCCCAAGCCCGAGGCGCTCAGCTTCGAGGAGGCGGCCTGCCTGCCGACCGCGTGGCTCACCGCCTACCGGATGCTGTTCACGCAGGGCGGTCTCGCGCCGGGCCAGCGGGTCCTGATCCAGGGCGCCGCCGGCGGCGTCGCGACCGCGCTGATCCAGCTCGGCGTCGCCGCCGGCCTCGAGGTCTGGGTCACGAGCCGGGCCGAGGAGAAGCGGCGCTTCGCGCTCGAGCTCGGCGCGCACCAGGCGTTCGAGGCGAACGCCAGGCTGCCCGAGCGCGTCGACGCGGTGATGGAGATGGTCGGCGAGGCCACCTGGGGGCATTCGCTGCGCGCGCTCAAGCCCGGCGGCGCCGTCGTGGTCTCCGGCGCGACGAGCGGCGCCGACCCGCCCGCCGACCTGCGCCGCGTGTTCTTCCGCTCGCTGCGGATCGTCGGCTCGACGATGGGCACGCGCGAGGAGCTCGAGCGGGTGGCGAACCTGTGCGCCGTGCACGGCCTGCGGCCGGCGATCGACCGCGTGCTCCCCCTGCGCGACGTCGCGGAGGGCATCGGCGCGCTCGCGCGCGGCGACGTCCGCGGCAAGATCGTCGTCGTGCCCTAGCGCGGCGCCTCCGCCCCGGGTTACTCTCGCGCCGTGAGCGCGCCCGCCACCCCGACTGCCTGCTCGGCCTCGCCGTCGCCGACGCGCTGGGCGCGCCTTACGAGTTCATCCCCGCGGGCTCGCCGCGGCTGCCGAAGTCGGCCGCCGACCTCGCGATGACGGGCGGCGGCCCGTGGCTGCCCGGCGAGTGGACCGACGACACGGCGATGGCGCTGTGCCTGGCCGAGTCGATCCTCGGCACGCGCGGCGATGGCGCGCTCTTCGACGAGGACGACCTGGTCGGCCGCTACGCCGCCTGGGCTGCGAGCGGGCCGAAGGACCTCGGCATCACCTGCTCGACGGCGCTGCGCGGCACGCCGACCGCAGCCGCCGCGCGCGAGCGCGCCGGCGACCTGCACGAGCGCGTGCCGTTCGTATTCGGCTCGCGCGAGGAGGTGGAGCGCATCCTCGTCG
>PKER01000240.1 GCA_002919115.1 bacterium | reverse complement strand
GGCCGCGGGCGAGCTCGACACGCGCGGGGCGACGCGCCGCGCGAGCGCCGCCGCGGGCGAGCCCGATCGACCGGACGTCGGCGCGATGCGCCTGCTCCTCGACTTCCTGCTCGCGCCATGAGACCCAGGCACGCGACTGGCATCCTCGCCTCGAACCCGACGCTCGTCGGGGCGGTGACCGTACTGGTCACGATCGTCGCCGTCTTCCTCGCCTACAACGCGAACAGCGGCCTGCCGTTCGTGCCGACCTACAACCTGAACGTCCTCGTGCCGCAGGCGAACTCGCTCGTACGCGGCAACGAGGTGCGCATCGGCGGCGCGCGCGTGGGCATCGTGCGCGCCGTCACCCCCGAGCGCCTGCCCGACGGGCGCGTCGTCGCCAAGGCCGAGCTCGCGCTGGACGAGACGGTGCGCCCACTGCCCGTCGACTCCAAGCTGATGATCAGGCCGCGCTCGACGCTCGCGCTCAAGTACGTGGAGGTAAGGCCAGGCGACGCGGAGGAGGGCTTCGAGCAGGGGGCGACCGTGCCGCTCGAGGCAGCGACCCCCGAACCGGTCGAGCTCGACGAGTTCTTCAACACGTTCAACGAGCGCACTCGCCGTAGCGCGCAGGGCAACTTCGAGGGCTTCGGGAACGCGCTCGCGGGTCGCGGTATCTCGATCAACGAAGCGATCGGCGAGGCCCCGGGCGCGCTGGAGAAGGCCGAGCGCGTAGGCCGCGACCTGAACGCGCCCGCCACGCGCTTCGGGCGCTTCTGGCGTGAGCTGTCGGCGCTAGCCGCGGAGGTGGCGCCGGTCGCCGAGCGCCAAGCGGGCATGTTCCGCGGGCTCGATTCGACCTTCAGCGCGCTCGCCGCGGTCGCCGATCCGTACATCCAGCGCACGATCGCCGAGAGCCCGGCGACGCTGGACGAGGGCATGCGCTCGCTGCCGGCGATGCGCCCGTTTCTGCAGCACTCGAGCGAGCTCTTCGACGCCCTCGCGCCCGGTGCTGCGTCGCTCGTCGATACCGCGCCCGCGATCGCGGCGGCGCTGCGGGCGGGCGGGCCGGTACTGGCGCGCACGCCGCGGCTCGCGAGCCAGCTGCCGCCCACCGCCGACGCGCTGCTGGCGTTCGCCCAGGATCCCGCGGTCGAACCGAGCCTGCGCCAGCTCGTCGGTACCAACCAGATCCTCGACCCGACGATGCGGTTCTTGGCGCCCGCGCAGACGACCTGCAACTACCTGGCGCTGCTCTTGCGCAACGTCGCGTCGCTCACCTCGATCGGCGACAACGAAGGCGCGCACTGGGTGCGCTTCTTCCCGCTCGCGCCCCCGGTGGGGCCCAACAGCGAGGGCGGGCCCGCGTCGGCGCCCGCGAGCGGCGGCGAGGTCCCGCCGCCCAACGACCCCGACCCCACCGACGCCAACTACCTGCACTCGAACCCCTACCCGCACACCGCGGCCCCCGGGCAGCCGTTCGAGTGCGAGGCGGGGCGCGAGGGATACGCCCGCGAGCAGGTGATGATCGGCAACGTCCCAGGCAACCAGGGGATCCGCACCGAGGAGCAGACCCCCGAGCAGCTCGGGAAGAAGAAGGGGAGGCGGTAGGTGGCGCTGCCCGAGGACGAGCGCACGCTCTACCGCGCCAAGCACCACCGGCGCAGGCCGCGCCTGCCCGCGTGGCTGATAGGGCTCCTTCTGCTGATCGCCGCGATCGCCGGCCCGTACCTGGCGTTCCAGCGGCACGTGCCGTTCACCGACCGCGGCTACGAGCTGAGCGCGGTCTTCACCGATTCGCTGCAGATCGCATCCGGATCGCCCGTGCGCGTCGCCGGGGTCAACGTCGGCGAGGTGCTCGGCGCCGAGCGGGAGGGCGAGCACACGCGCGTGCGCTTCTACGTCGACGAGAGCGCGCTGCCGATCACCGAGGACGCCAAGGCGAAGCTGCGCCCGCGCATGTTCTTCGAAGGCAACTGGTTCCTGGACCTCGATCCGGGCTCGCCGTCGGCGCCGGAGCTCGAGGAGGGCGAGACGATCCCGGTCACTCGCACGCGGGTGGCCGTCCAGCTCGACGAGGTGCTGAACGCGCTGCAGTCCGATGTGCGCCAGGACCTCGCCGACGTGCTCGTCGAGTACGGCAAGGCGCTCAACCGCGAGCCGACCGCCGCCGACGACCGCACGTTCGAGCGGTTCGTCCACGGCAAGACGGGCGGCGAGGCGCTGAACCTGGCGTTCCGCTACGGGGGCGACGCCGGGCGCGCGAGCGCCCAGGTGCTCGAGGCCCTCCGGGGGCGCCGTCCGGATGACCTCTCCAAGCTCGTGAGCGGCGCCGCGCGCACCTTCGACGGCCTCGCCGGGCGCGAGGAGGACCTGCGCAAGCTGATCGACACCTGGGAGGGCTTCACCGCCGCGCTCGCCGACGAGTCTGACAACCTCGCGCGCACGTTCGCCGAGCTCGCCCCGACGCTGGAGGTCTCGGAGACATCGCTCAAGAACTTGAGCGACTCGCTGCCGGCCCTGCGCGCCTGGGCGCGCGAGCTTGAGCCCTCGCTGCGCGAGCTACCGGGCACGATCGACGCGGCCCTGCCCTGGCTGGACCAGGCGCGCCCGCTGATCGGCGAGGACGAGGCCGGCGGCTCGATCCGGCTGCTGCGCCGCGCGACCCCAGGGCTCGCCGCGACGGCGCGCTTCGGCCTGGGCACCCTGCGGCAGATCGACCTGCTCAGCCGCTGCACGAGCGAGGTGCTCGTGCCCACCGCCAACCAGGTGATCACCGACGAGTTCTCGACCGGCGAGCCCAACTACCGCGAGTTCTTCTACGCCACCGCGAACCTCGCGGGCGAGGGCTCGAACTTCGACGGCAACGGCCCCTTCATCGGCCTGATGCCGGCGATCGGCGACGTGCTCGTCCGCTCGCCCAACCCGACCGGCAACCAGTTCGGCGACCCGGATGACGAGGCCTTCGCCCACACCACGCTGCCGCCGAAGGGCAACCAGCCGCAGCTCGGCGCGATGCCGCCCTTCAAGCCGCGCGTCGCCTGTCACACCCAGACTCCCCCCGACCTCAACTCGGGGCTCGGTCAGCCCGGGCCCCCGTCCCCGGAGCCGGTGGGCCCATGAGCGAGCGCCCGCGCAAGCCCGGCGAGCCCCGCAAGGTGGAGGGCTACTGGAAGAGCCTCGAGGTCAAGCGCGATCCCGAGCGCGAGGCGCTGCGTTGGAAGCGCATCGAGGAGGCCGCGCAGCG
>PKER01000120.1 GCA_002919115.1 bacterium | reverse complement strand
GCTCGAGGAGTACTTCGAGAAGGGCTGGCTCGACGCCGTCCACCCGGACGACCGCCCCGCCGCCGAGGAGGCCTGGCGGGGGGCCCTGCGCGGGCGGGCCGCCCAGTCGGCGACGCTGGGCGACGCGCTGCTCGACCAGACGGTGATCGCGGGGATCGGGAACATCTTCAAGTCCGAGGGCTGCTGGGAGGCGCGCGTCGACCCGTGGCGGAAGCTGGGCGAGCTGAGCGACGAGGACCTCGCACGGGTCAGCGCGGCCACCCGCGCGCTGATGAGCGCGGCGGTCGAGAACGGGCGCGAGCCGAAGCGCGTCTACAAGCGCACCGGCGAGCCGTGCCCGCGCTGCGGCACGCGTATCCGCTCCCGCGGCCAGGGCGACGCGAACCGCACCACCTACTGGTGCCCCGCCTGCCAGACGTGACCGACCTCTCTCGTCCAGGCGACCAGGGACCTCGATCACGGGGCCGGGGCGGCGGACCGCCATAATCGCCTTTGCGGAGAGGAGAGCATGGATCCGTCCTCCAACGTCGAGCTGCTCGCGCGCGTTCCGCTCTTCGACGACCTTTCGCAGGAAGAGCTCGAGCGGATCGCCGCCGTCGCCGTGCCACGGTCGTACCCGCGCGGCGTTCGCGTCTTCCACGAGGGCGACCAGTCCGACGCCTGCTACATCGTCCGCAGCGGGAACCTGCGCGTCACGCGCGAGCACTCCGACGGGCGCGCGATCGCGCTCGCCACGCTGGGCCCCGGCGACTTCTTCGGCGAGCTCGCGATGTTCGACGGCGGCACGCGCTCGGCGAGCGTCGAGACCCTCTCCGAGGTCGAGCTCCTGGCGGTGCCGGCCGGCGACATGCGCCGAGTGATCGCGGAGCACGGCGACATCGCCGCCAAGCTGATCGTCGCGATCACGCGCCGGCTGCGCGAGACCAACGAGCGCGTCACGCGCCAGTCGTTCCAGACGGTGCCCAGCCGGGTCGCGGGCGTGCTCCTGCGGCTGATCGCCGAGGAGACGCTGCCGGAGGGGCGTGACGGGATCACCGTGCGCATGACGCAGGCGGACCTGGCCCAACTCGCCGGCACCTCGCGGGAGAGCGTGAGCCGGTTTTTGGCGACGCTGGAGCGCGCGGGCGTGGTGCAGGTCGGGCGCGGGCGGGTAACGGTGCTTGACCCCCACCGTCTACGCGCCTACGTGTATTGAGCCCGGAGAGCGGATTCGACCCCGCGAGCGCCCGCGCCGACATGGTCGAGCGTCAGCTGCGCGCGCGGGGGATCACCGACGAGCGCGTGCTGGCGGCGATGGGCCGCGTACCGCGCGAGCGCTTCGTTGCCCCCGAGCTGCGCGAGCAGGCCTACGAGGACGGCGCCCTGCCGATCGGGCACGGGCAGACGATCTCCCAGCCCTGGGTGGTGGCGGCGATCTGCCAGGCGCTCGCGCTCACCGGCTCCGAGCGGGTGCTCGACGTCGGCGCGGGCTCCGGCTACAGCTCGGCCGTGCTCGCCGAGCTCGCGCGCGAGGTGCTCGCCGTCGAGCTGATCGAGGCGCTGGCGCGCCGCGCACGCCGCGTGCTCGCCGAGCTCGGCTACGGGAACGTCGAGGTGCGCGAGGGCGACGCCAGCGCCGGCGTCCCGGGGGAGGGGCCCTTCGACGCGATCGCGGTGCACGCGGCGGCGCCGCGGGTTCCCGCGGGGCTGATCGCGCAGCTGCGCCCGGGCGGGCGGCTCGTCGCGCCGATCGCAAGCCGCGGGGCCGACCTGCTCACGGTCTTCCGGCGCGTTGACGAGGGCGGCGACCGCGCCGAGCTCGAGCGGCAGGTGATCGCTCCGTGCCGGTTCGTGCCCCTGCGCGGCGCCGGTGGGTACAACGGCTGACGCGCCGATCATTTACGCTGGCCGCCATGTACGGTGGCCCCCTCGTCCTGAACTTCTTCTCGCCTGCGTTCATCGACCAGCTGAAGCGCGGCCGCAAGACGGCGACGATTCGCCTCGGCGACAAGTCCCGCAAGTACTGGCCGGGGATGCTCGTCTGGGTCACGGTCGGCTACAAGCACTCGCCGCGGGAGAAGATCTTCTCCGCGGTCATCGACAGCGTGGAGGTCAAGCGCCTGCGCGAGCTGTCGCCCCGGGACATCGAGCACGACAACCCCGAGTTCCGGCGGCTCGAAGAGACCATGGAGTTCCTGCGCCAGATCTACCGCCGCGAGGTGACCCCCGACGACATCTGCACGGTGGTGCGCTTCTCGCAGATCGTCGAGCCGCCGCAGGCACAGCTCGGCAACGGCGGCACGCCGCACCGCAACTAGCGCCGGAGCGGCCCCGCGTGGCCGGCTACAGCTTCCTGACCACCTGGGTCCTGGGGGCTGAGCGCGGGCGCATCTGGGAGGCGATCTACGCGTCGGAGCGCTGGCCGGAGTGGTGGCCGGGCGTCGAGGTCGCCGAGCTGCTGGCCGAGGGGGACGAGCGCGGCGTCGGCCAGCGCGGCCGCTACGTCTGGCGCAGCACGATCCCGTACGCGGTCGAGTTCGAGATCGAGACCACGCGCGTCGAGCGGCCCCACCTGCTGGAGGGTCGCGCGACGGGCGGGCTGGAGGGCACCGGCCGCTGGCGCTTCTTCGAGCACGCCGGCGTCACCGCCGTGGTGTACGAGTGGAACGTCTCGACGACGAAGCGCTGGATGAACGTCATCGCCCCGGTCGCCCGTCCCGTCTTCCGCTGGAACCACGACCAGGTGATGCGCGCCGGGGGCAGGGGCCTCGCCCGCCTGCTCGACGCGCCCCTGCTCGCGTCGAGCTAGCCGGCGGGAGGCCTAGTTGCCGTTGCCGCCGAAGCCGGTCGGCGTCTGCTTCAGCTCGCGCGCCTCGATGACCCGGTCGATGAGCCCGTACTCGACGGCCTCGTCCGGCTTGAAGAAGCGGTCGCGTTCCATGTCCTCGTGGAGGCGCTCCTCGCTCTGCCCGGTGTGCTTCGCGTAGATCTCCTCGATCCGCTTGCGCACCCGGAGCGTCTCGCGCGCGTGGATCTCGATGTCGGTCGACTGGCCCTGGAAGCCGCCGCTCGGCTGGTGGATCAGGATGCGCGCGTTGGGCAGGGCCATGCGCTTGCCCGGCGCCCCGCCGGCGAGCAGCAGCGAGCCCATCGACATCGCCACGCCGAAGCAGATCGTCTGCACGTCGGGCTTGATGAACTGCATCGTGTCGTAGATCGCGAGCCCCGCGTACACCGACCCGCCCGGCGA
>PKER01000109.1 GCA_002919115.1 bacterium | reverse complement strand
CCACCGGGAGCCCGTGCAGCGGCCCGCGCCAGCCGCCGCGCGCCCGGTCCTCGTCGGCCGCGCGCGCCTCCTGGAGGGCCCGCTCGGGGGCGAGCGTGACGAGCCGCGCCTCGGGCCGCTCGTACCAGGCCGGGAGGCCGTCGATCGCGTCGCGCAGGTGCTCACGCGGGTGGATGCCGCGCCACTCCGCGCTCAGGAAGGGTCCCTCGAAGTGGATGCCGCAGACGCCCGTCCGCGGCGCGCGCACCGCCGCCGCGATCGCCTCCAGCCCCGCGGCGACGGCGTCGAGCGCCCGCGAGGTCACCGTCGCGAGGTAGTTCGTCACGCCCTGGCGCAGCTCGTACTCGTCGATCGCGGCCAGCGCCTCGGGCCCGTCGACGACCTCGCGGCCGACGGCGCCGTTCACCTGCAGGTCGCACAGCCCGGGGGCGATCAGGCCGCCGACCGCCTCCGCCGGGCCGGGCGGGTCGCCCTCGCCGACGGCGCGGATCCGCTCGCCCTCGATCTCGACCCAGCCGGCCGCGACGCGGTCGGGGAAGACGACTTTGCCGGCGAGCCTCGTCACGTCGTGGGTCAGTTGTTTACCCACCGGGCGGCGAGTACCCGTTGATAGAACGCGCTACGAACCCGCGGGCCGGACGGCCGGCGGCACCCGCCAACGCGAAAGGAGCGACCATGGCTGAGCAACGAATGGCCACGCCCCACACGGCGCCCGCGGGCGGGCCGACCGGGTGGGCGGTGTTCGCCGGGATGCTGCTCGTGATCCTCGGCTTCCTCAACTTCTTCTGGGGGCTCGCGGCGATCCTCGAGGGGGAGAACGTGATCGTCGGCGGGGAGGGCGTGCTGATCGTCGACCTCACCGCCTGGGGGTGGGCGGCGCTGATCGTCGGCGCGGTCCAGGTGATCGCCGGCGGCGGGCTGTTCGCCGCCCGCGAGTGGGCCCGCTGGCTCGGCGTGTTCTTCGCTGCGGTGGCGGCGGTCGGCCAGATCGGCATCGTGACCGCGTTCCCGATCTGGTCGGTGATCGTGGTCCTGCTGTCGGTCCTCGTGATCTACCACCTGACCGCGCGCTGGGAGCCCGCCGCCTGACGCCCGGGCCCGGGGCGAGCGCGGCGCCGCCGAGCCGCGCTCGCTCGGCCGCAGGCCGCTACTTCTTCGGCTTCGCGGTGAACCGCGTCGTGCCCTGGCAGACGTAGATCTTCGGGTTGTAGAGGTCGGGCACAAGGAAGCTGAAGTTGAGCGCCAGCTTGCCCTTGACCTTCTTGCCCTTCCGGGTCAGGTTGACCGTGTAGTTCTTGGTCACCTCCCAGCCGGCCACGGCGCTCGGCTGGAGCTTGGACTGCTTGACCTCCTTGCCGATCCGCATCGCCTTGGGCGGCTCGTAGAAGTCGATGCCGCTGCGCGGCGTCGAGGTCTGCAGCGACACGCAGTTCACGAAGATCATCGTCTTCAGCTTCGAGACCTTCTTGCCCTTCTGCTTGAAGGTGATCTTGGTGCCGCCCTTGGTCTCGCCCACGTACTTCTTCGTGGCGGCCTCGGCGGGGACCGCGGCCAGGGCGAGCGCGACGGCGCCCAGGGCGAATGCTCTCTTCAACGGGGGAAGCTCCTTTCGATCGTCGTTTGCAGCCGTGACGATCGCGCCCCAGGCGCCCCGTGACATCGAGGGGAACCCCAAACCCGCACCCCAATATCGCCGGGCGGCGTCCCGTCGCCACGATGCTGGATGCTTCCAGGATGGCGAAGAAGGCGGAAGACGCTTACGTCGATGCCGGCGGGCGCGAGGTGCGCGTCTCGAACCCGGGCCGCGTGATCTTCCCCGCGACCGACCGGACGGGCGAGATCACCAAGCTGCAGATCGTCGAGTACTACCTGGCGGTCGGCGAGGGGATCATGCGCGCGCTGCGCGAGCGGCCGACGACGCTCGAGCGCTGGCCCAAGGGCGTGCGCGAGGGCATGACCCTCTCCACGCGCGACGGCCACAAGGGCGACGCCTTCTACCAGAAGCGGGTCCCTAAGGGGGCGCCCGAGTGGGTGGAGACCGCCCGCATCCAGTTCCCCTCCGGACGGCACGCCGACGAGGTCTGCCCGACCGAGCTCGCGGTCGTCGCGTGGTGCGCGCAGATGGGAACGCTCACCTTCCACCCCTGGCCCGTGCGCCGCTCGGACGTCGACCACCCCGACGAGCTGCGCATCGACCTCGACCCACAGCCCGGCACCGACTTCGACGACGCGGTCGAGGTCGCCGGCGAGGCGCGCCGCCTGCTCGAGGAGCTCGGGATGCGCGGCTTCCCCAAGACCTCGGGCGGCCGCGGCATCCACATCTACGTGCGGATCGAGCCGCGCTGGGACTTCACCGACGTGCGCCACGCCGCGATCGCCTTCGGCCGCGAGCTCGAGCGCCGCATGCCCGACCGGGTGACGACCAAGTGGTGGAAGGAGGAGCGCGGCCGCAAGGTGTTCGTCGACTACAACCAGAACGCCCGCGACCGCACGATCGCCTCCCCCTACAGCGTCCGCGCCAAGCCCGGCGCGCCGGTCTCGGCCCCGCTCGACTGGGACGAGCTCATCGCGGTGCAGCCCGAGGACTTCACGGTCGAGACGATGCCCGCCCGCTTCGCCGAGGTGGGCGACCGCTTCGCCGAGATCGACTCGGTGCACCACTCGATCGAGCCGCTGCTCGAGATGTACGAGCGGGACGAGGAGGGCGACATGCCCTACCCGCCGGACTACCCGAAGATGCCGGGCGAGCCCAAGCGCGTGCAGCCGTCGCGGGACCGGGATCGGAAGCAGAAGGGATGAGGCGCCGAGGCGCGGGCGGCCTCAGTCCCCGAGGAAGAACGCGACCTCGTCCACGTAGCACCAGCTCCAGTTCTCGCCCGGCTCGGCCGAGCGCACGATCGGGTGGCCGCTCGCGGCGGCGTGCTTGCTCGCGTGCCGGTTCGGCGAGCTGTCGCAGCAGCCGATGTGGCCGCACGTCTGGCACATCCGCAGATGCAGCCAGCTGGAGCCGATGGCGAGGCAGTCCTCGCAGCCGGCGATCTCGGCGGGCAGCTCGCGCACCTTGACGCTGTCGAGGTGTGTGCAGGACGGGGGCATCGGTTATCGCCCTGGCGCCCACGTTAGACGGCCGGGGGCCGCAGCGCCAGTCTGGCGCGGGCCCGGTACCGGCGCCCCACGCCCGCCGGTGGGTTCGCGCGCGCGAGCCGGGCTCGTCGAGCGGGCGCGCGCCGAGGCCGT
>PKER01000331.1 GCA_002919115.1 bacterium | reverse complement strand
CTAGCGGTGCCCTGTACCCGCAATCCGCTCTAGCGGGGCTGAACGCCCGCCCGAGGGTCGCGGCCTTCGGGGTCAGTACGCCGCGGGCGGCGTTGACGGTCAGGTCCCGCGCGATGCGCGCCCGTGAACCAGGTCAGGTCCGGAAGGAAGCAGCCTTAAGCGGTAGCGCGTAAGCGACGCGGATCGCCTGACTCGAGCTAGCCACGGCGGGAACGCCCGGGGACCGCCTTCGAAGGTGGGCCCGCACGGTCCATGCCCGCGTGCGGTGCCGCGATGCGCGCTCAGCGCAGCGCGTGGCAGACGGCGTCGAGCTGTGCGTGGCGGATCAGGTCGGAGACCTCCTGGTTGCCCGACCCCGGCACGATCTGCGCGTTCACGGTGAAGACGACCGAGCGGCGGCCCGTGCGGTCCGCGGCCGCGAACAGCCGGTAGCCGGGGAACGAGCCGGTGTGGCCGAAGACCGTGCCGCAGTGCGTGCGGTAGCGGAACAGGCCCAGCCCCGCGCGGTTGCGCCCCGGTCCCGGCGGCGACGAGGAGCCGACCACCCAGCGGCGCTGCGCGCGCAGCAGCCCCTTGCGGAACAGCTTGCCCCCGACGTAGGCGCGGAAGAAGCGGTTCACGTCGGCCGGGGTCGAGACGATCCCGCCCGACGCCCAGGCGAGCGCCGGGTTGATGAACTCGCTCACGTCCTCGGGCGGGTCGTGGGGGGAGACCTCGTAGCCGTGCAGGTACGGCTCGGGCATCGCGACGGTGTCGGGTAGGCTGGTGCGCCGCAGGCCCGCCGGCCGGTAGACGTGCCGGTCGAGCAGCTCCTCGTATGGCTTGCCCGTGACCGCCTCGGCCATGAGCCCGACGACCACGTTGTCGGTGTCCGAGTAGCCGTAGCGCTCGCCCGGGGCGAACTCGGGGTCGACCTCCTGGACGAAGCCGAGCAGCTCGAGCGGGGACATGTACTGCGCGGGGTCGGCGATCAGCTCGTCGATGAAGGGCTGCTGGTGGATGTAGTCCGGGAGCGAGGCCGTGTGCTGGAGCGCCTGCGCCACGGTCACGTCCTGGGCGAAGGGTAGGACGCCCGGGCCGAGCACGTCGCCGATCGTGTCGGTGAGGCGCAGCTTGCCGAGCGCGACGAGCTTGAGCGCGACGGCGCCGTTGAAGGCCTTCGCCATGCTCGCGATCCGGTAGTGCTGGTTGCGTGCGGGGCGCGCCCCCGTCTCGAGGTCCGCCCGCCCGCGCCGCAGGAACGTAGTGCGCTTGCCGCGCTGGATCAGGACCGAGACGGAGGGCGGCGCGTCGTCGGCCGCCATCAGCTCGGCGAGCGCGGCGCGCAGCTTGGCGCCCGTGCCCTGCTGGGCCTTGGGGGCCGCGCCGCCAGCCGTGGGAAAGAGCGTGAGGATCACGGCCGCAAACAGGGCCAAGCGAGATTTCATCCGCTCAGTATGGCGGTGCGGCTCAGCGCCGGCGGTGAAGGCTCACCCCACCCGTCTCCGGGTGGATCGGGGCGAGCGCGGAGCCGATGGCGCGCACCGAGATCCCGCCCGTCGAGTTCGAGTGCTTCGGCGCGGGGGCCTTCGACGCGCCGCCGCCCCCGCCGCCCTTCGGCTTCGGCGGCTGCTTCGGGTCGTCCGCCTTGGGCTTGCGCGGGGTCGGGCAGCGCACCGTGTAGACGGTGCGGGCGGGCACGTTGTAGCTGGTCTCGCTGTGGCTCCAGGAGAGGTGCAGGTGGTTGCCGCGGCCGTGTCCCGGGTCGCCGTTGTAGCCCACCCACCGGAACGGCGGGCGCGGCTGGTTCTGCTTGGGCTCGGCCCACTTGGCCAGCTTGGTGATCAGCCGCCAGTTCCCGCCCCGCGCGCGGTCGGGGACGATGTCGAGCGCGAGCCCGATCGGGTGCTCGCCGTTGCGCGCGTGCACCGGGTCGAGCGAGTAGCCGTCGGTGATGAGGATCTTGTACTTGCGCTTGAGCATGCGCACGTCGTTGAGCAGGCGGCGGTCGATGAACTCGCCCGGTGAGCCCGGGATCGCGACGAAGCGCCCGCCGCCCTTGGTCTCGCAGAGGCGCGGGGCGAGGCGCTCGCTGCGCATCGCGCCCGTCGCGAGGGTCGCGCCGACGAGCGCGAGCACGGCGAGGGCGATCGCGGGCGCTGCGGCCCTGGGCTTCGTGAGCTTGCTCAAAGCTTTCACGCTCCTTGCTTCGGAGAGGATCCGCCGGGGCTTGAGCCGGCGCGCCACCTGCCTGGCCGCCGCAAGCCGGCGCCCAGCGCGCGTTCAGCCCTGGCGCCAAGCTGACCGTGCGCGCCCGGCCGGGTGCGGCGGGGCGCAGGCTCCTCCGCCGAGCGGTGGCGAGGACCCGAAGACGGGCGAGGCGCGGTTCGCGTGGACCGCCTTCAGGGTTCGCCGGCGCCAGGGAGCGGGCCGCCCGGAGGCCCCGGCGGCGCCGGTAGACTCGCCCACCGTGGCGCCCGCGCAGTCCCTGTACCGCCGGCACCGGCCCCAGGCGTTCGACCAGGTCGTAGGCCAGGAGCACGTCGTCCGCACGCTCTCGAACGCGATCGAGCGTGACCGCGTGCACCACGCGTACCTCTTCGTCGGCTCGCGCGGGACCGGCAAGACCTCGATCGCCAAGATCCTCGCGCGCTCGCTCAACTGCGTGAACGGCCCGACGCTGCACCCGTGCGGGGAGTGTGAGTCGTGCCGCGCGATCGCCGCGGGGACCTCGATGGACGTGATCGAGATGGACGCGGCCTCGAACCGCTCGGTCGACGACATCCGCGAGCTGCGCGAGCGCGTCGGCTTCGCGCCCACCGGCGGCAAGTGGAAGGTGTACATCCTCGACGAGGCGCACATGCTCACGCGCGAGGCGTGGAACGCCTTCCTGAAGACGCTCGAGGAGCCGCCCCCGAACACGGTCTTCGTGCTGGCGACGACCGAGGCCCACAAGGTGATGCCGACGATCGTCGACCGCTGCCAGCGCTTCGACTTCCAGCGCCCGACGCCCCAGCAGATCGCCGAGGTGCTGCGTCGGGTCGCGCAGGCCGAGTCGATCGAGATCGCCGACGACGCGATCGCGGCGCTCGCGCGCGGCGCCTCCGGGAGCTTCCGCGACGCGCTCGGCACGCTCGACCAGCTCGTCTCCTACGGCGGCAAGCGCATCGAGACCGAGGACGTGCTGACCGTCCTCGGCGTCGCCGACTCCGATCTTCTGCTCGCGGCCGCCGACGCGATCGCCGCGGGCGACGCGCGCGCCACGCTCGAGGTCACCGAGCGGCTCGCGCGCTCGGGCCGCGACCCGGCGCAGTTCGGCCG
>PKER01000282.1 GCA_002919115.1 bacterium | reverse complement strand
GCGCCGCCGGCGGGCGGGTCGGACGCCTGGGCGAGCGCGGCCGCCGGGACAGTGAGCGCGCCGCCTGCGGAGCCTGCGAAAGCGAGCGCGAGCTTGCGTCTCATCCTCTTCCTTCCTCTCGGGGGGTGAACGGGCGATCTGCCCTGGTTACCCGTATCACCAAACGACGTTACATCAATTGGTGTCACGTAGGCAAACGTCGCATGGGCGGGTGGTACGCTGGCCGCGATGGCTGCCGAGCGGCTGCGCGTGGTGCAGAGCGACGAGGGCGACGCGAGCTCGTCGCCCAACCAGCTGACGATCGAACAGCTCGCCCACGAGACGGGGATGAGCGTGCGCAACATCCGCGCGCACCAGGCGCGCGGGCTCCTGCAGCCGCCGGAGGTGCGCCAGCGCGTCGGCTACTACGGCCCCGAGCACGTCGCCCGGCTGCGGCTGATCCAGGAGCTGCAGGCCGACGGCTTCAACCTCAAGGGGATCGAGCGCCTGCTCGAGGGCGCGCACGCCTCCTCCGAGCGCCTGCTCCACCTCAAGCGCGCGATCACGGCGCCGTTCGAGTCCGAGCAGCCCGAGGTCCTGTCCCGGGAGGAGCTCCAGGAGATGTTCGGCGAGCAGGCGAACGCCGAGGCGCTCGAGCGGGCGGTGGAGCTCGGCCTGCTGGTGCCGATGGCCGACCAGCGCTTCGAGGCGCCCAGCCCGTCGCTGATCGCGACCGCGCGCGAGGTGATGGGGCACGGCGTGCCGCTGACGGCGGCCCTGGAAGTGGTCGAGAGCGTGCAGAAGCGCTGCGCCGCCGTCGCGGAGGACTTCGTGGAGCTCTTCCTCAAGTGGGTCTGGCGCCCGTTCGAGGAGGCGGGTCACCCCGAGGAGCGCTGGGAGGAGGTCGTCGAGTCGATCGAGCGCCTGCGGCCGATCGCCTCCGACGTCCTCGTCGCGATCTTCAAGCAGACGATGACCGAGTACGTCGACCGCGCCTTCGGCGAGGAGCTCGGGCGCATCAGCAGCTCGGGCGGAAGGCGGCGCTGATGGCCCCGTTCGACCTCGGCGTCGTGCGCGACGCCGTGAGCCTGCTGCCCCGGCTACTCCAGGAGCTGCGCGCGATCCACCAGGCGGTCGAGGAGCTGAACGCTGAGGTCCGCCTGATGCGCGAGGGGGTGGAGCGCATCCACGCGGAGACCCGCGTCGTCGGCGAGGCCGTGAGCCCGCTGGACGAGCGGCTCAACGAGGTCGGCGTGGCGGTGGCGCGGCTCGAGCCGAAGATCGCCGAGGTGAGCGACGCGATCCACCCGCTGCGCCGCGCCACCGGCCTGCTCACGCGCCGCAACTCGCGCGACGCCAACGGCCGCGCCGCGCAGGCCGAGGCCCAGCCCGCGGCGGCCGACGACGAGGGCTGATCCGCCCGCTTCCGGCCCGCGGAGCCGCGTCGGGCGGTTCCGTGCATTCCCCGTAACCCCTGTCAAGACGGCAGGAGGCCCGCGCGTGCCGCCGTAACCGGGGGCGTGGCACGCGACGAAAGGAGAGCCGCTTCATGAAGCGCCGAGCGTTGGGGGGATCGGGAAGGATCGCCGCAGCGGCAGCAGCGCTGGCCGCGAGCGTAGGCGTGGCGAGCGCCGGCGGCGCGGGAAGCGCGCAGGCCGCCGCGCCGCACGTAGTGCAGCCCGGGGAGACCCTGTGGTCGATCTCGGTGGCCAACAACCTGACGACCCGCACCGTCGCGGTCTTCAACGGCCTGTCGGAGGACGCGCACCTGATCGCGGGCCAGACGATCCAGGTGCCGACGGTCGAGGAGGGCGCCGCGGCGCTCGCGGCCGCGGGGATCACGCCGGGCTCGCCTCCCAGCGCAGGCTCGTCTTCAGCCGCGGGCTCCGGAGGGACGTCGGCCGCTCCGGCGTACGGCCTCGGCAGCATCCCGTCGCCGTGGGGCGATCTGTATCTGGACCCGGCGGCGGCGAACGCGTGGAACGCGATGCGCCAGGCGTCGCTCGCCCAGTACGGCATCGACCTGTACCCGGACGGGCCGCTGTCGGCGTACCGCACGTACGAGCAGCAGGCGCAGCTGTACGACCTCTACCTGTCCGGCCAGGGCCCGCTCGCCGCGCCGCCCGGGACCTCCGCCCACGAGCGCGGGGTCGCGGTCGACGTGGCCGAGCCGGTGATGCGGCAGATCATCGACGAGATCGGCGCCCAGTACGGCTGGGCGAAGACGGCGGACGCGCCGCACGAGTGGTGGCACGTCGTCTACGTGGGCGGCTACTGAGCGCCCGGCGGAACCCGCAGCCCACACAACCGCAGCGCCCACCCGAGTGAGGCGGATTTGTCCGATATAGCCGCATAAATCCGCCTCACATCGGGGTGGGGGCCCGGTGTGGGACCTCACGTCGAAGGGGCGGGCCGGATGTGAGGCGTATTCGTACGACATAGGCGAACGAATCCGCCTCACTCGGGCGGCCGGGGGGCTTGGGGTCTAGTAGCGAGCCGTGACCCGCGCCTCGATCGCCACGTGCCACGGGCCGCGGCCGTCGCGGGTGCGGGGGCGGAAGATCGCCCTGCGCTGCAGCTCGCCGAAGCCCGCGAGGCGCAGCAGGTGCCCGAGGCCGACGATGTTCGGCAGCCACCACGTGTAGTTGGTCTCGAGCGCCCGCAGGCGGGCGAGCGCGACGCGGCGCGGGATCAGCGAGAGGAAGGGGGAGAAGGGCTCCACGATCAGCAGGCGCCCGCCGTCGGCGAGCACAGAGTTCACGCGCTCCAGGCCCTTCACCGGGTCGCGCAGGTGCAGGAGCAGGGCGCCGATCACGACGTAGTCGACGCCTCCGCCCACGCGCCCGGGCTCGAGGTCGTAGATCGAGCACGCGATCCGCTCGACGCGCGAGCCGAGGATGCGGTGGGCGAGGTGGAAGCGCTCGCCGGGCACGGCGTTCGCCGCCTCCATCTCCCGGGCGAGGCGCGCGCGGTTGGGCGGCGGCCAGTCGGTCTCGTCGTGCGAGTCCAGGTCGGCGGCGTAGACGTGCGCCGCGCCCCGGCGCTCGAGCTCGAACGCCCAGAAGCCGTCGAAGGTGCCCACGTCGAGCGCGCGCTTGCCCGAGAGGTCCGCGGGCAGCACCTTGGGGGCGTTCGCGCGCAGGTCCACGTAACCGGGCGTCGCCGTGCCCGGCGCCAGGTCGATGGTGTGGTACCAGTCGCGCCCGAGCGCCTCGGCAAGCGCCGCGGCCTCGCTCCCCGTTTCCGCGCTCCCCGTCACTCGGCGGGCCACTATAGACCGGCGAGGGGGAGCTACTCGCCGGTTCCCGCCGCGGCCTGCGCGGTCCCCGCC
>PKER01000286.1 GCA_002919115.1 bacterium | reverse complement strand
GAGCCGCAGCGCCAGCCCGAGCGAGGACCGAGCCGCAGCGCCAGCCCGAGCGAGGACCGAGCCGCAGCGCCACGCCCAAGTGAGGCGGATTTGTTCGCCTATGTCGTACGAATCCGCCTCACCCCCCGATGTGAGGCGGATTTATGCGGCTATATCGGACAAATCCGCCTCACTCGGGGTGGCGAGCGCTTGGCGGGGGTGTGGCTTGTCAGCTCAGCTCGTACGCGGCCCTTGGGCCCGTCGCGATCGCGACCAGCACGAGTGGCCAGGTGCGGCCGCGGGCGAGGTTGTAGTCGGCGAAGAGCTCCCGCCAGGAGAGCTTCGCGACGCCCCGGCCGAAGCCGAACTCGAAGGCCACCGTCGCGGCGAGCCATGCCGCGCCGACGCGGTTCGCCTTGCTCGCCGACCCCAGCGGCCAGCGGCGCTGCAGCGCGGCGAAGTACGCGGCGAACGCCCCGATCGCAACCGCGGTCGAGACCTGGCGGGCGGCCCCGGGGCCCACGAGACGCGCGTAGGTCGCCTCGCGCACAACCCCGTTGCCGACGCCGATCGCGGCCCCGCCGAGCCACGCGACGAGCCACCGGCGCGCGTTCGCGCCCATGGCGGCGGGAGCCTTGCCTGCGCGCGCCCTCATCGCGCCAGTATCCCACTGCCCGCGGGCGGCCGTTTTGCGATATCGGCGCGACCCTGCTACAAAATCCGGTCAATGAACCGCGACCGCAAGCAGGCTCTCAACTTCGCCCGCGAGGGCGCGCCTGCTGGCGTGCGCTGGTTTACCTATTGGCGATTTACCTAGGCGTCCGGCCGGGGTCGCGCGACCCAACGCAGCATCAACCTTCAGCCGGGCGCCGAAGCAGCGGTTCTTCCCGCATCCGATGGGGAGGCCACACAGCGACGTTCGACCAGACGCAGTAAAGCTTTCGTTTCAAGGAGAAAAGAGGGGCCAGAACACAAATGATGATCGTGATGAAAGAGGGGGCGACCCAGGAGCAGATCGACCACGTGGTCGAGCGCATCGAGGAGGTCGGTTGCTCCGCGCACATCTCCAAGGGGGAGCTGCTGACCGTGATCGGCGCGATCGGTGACCGCGACCGCGTCGCCGCGCTCGGCCTGGAGGCCGCGCCGGGCGTCGACCACATCGTGCCGATCCTCAAGCCCTACAAGCTCGCCTCCACCCAGTTCCGCAAGGGCCAGCGCACCGTCGTCGAGGTGGGCGACGCCAAGGTGGGCGGCGACTACTTCGCGCTCATCGCGGGCCCGTGCACGGTCGAGAGCCGCGACCAGACCCTCACCGTCGCGCGCACCGTCGCCGACGCCGGCGCCGACATGCTGCGCGGCGGCGCCTACAAGCCGCGCACCTCGCCCTACAGCTTCCAGGGCCTCGGCGTCGAGGGCCTGCGCCTGCTCCAGGAGGCCAAGGAGGAGACCGGCCTGCCGGTCGTCACCGAGGTCATGGACGCGCGCGACATCGAGAACGTCGTCGAGGTCGCCGACGTGATCCAGGTGGGCGCCCGCAACATGCAGAACTACACGCTGCTCTCCGAGCTCGGCCGCACCGGCCTGCCGATCCTGCTCAAGCGCGGCCTCTCCGCGACCCTCGAGGAGCTGCTCATGGCCTCCGAGTACATCCTCAAGGAGGGCAACGACAAGGTCATGCTCTGCGAGCGCGGGATCCGCACGTTCGAGACGGCGTACCGCTTCACGCTCGACCTGCTCGCCGTCCCGACCCTGCGCGAGCTGACCCACCTGCCGATCGTTGTCGACCCGAGCCACGCCGCGGGTCGCCGCGACCTCGTCAAGCCGATGTCCCTCGCCGCGGCCGCTGCTGGCGCCGACGGGATCATCGTCGAGGTCCACAACGACCCGGAGAAGGCGATCTGCGACGGCCCGCAGGCGCTGCCGACGGACACGTTCAACGAGTACGCCGAGCACGTCTTCCGGGTCGCCGAGGTCGCCGGCAAGCGGACCAGCCGCGGCGTCGAGGCCTAGGCCGGGTCCGGGATTTCGACGTGCGTATCGCGGTCCTGGGCGTCGGCCTGATCGGCGGCTCGATCGGGTTGGCGTCCCGGGACCGCCTGGGGGCCCGGGTCGTGGGCTACGACCCCGACCAGGGCATCCTCGACCGCGCGCTCGAGCTCGGGGCGATCGACGAGGTCGCCCCGTCGCCCGCCGAGGCGGCCGCGGGCGCGGACATCGCGTTCTGCGCGGCCCCTGTCCGTGAGCTGCCCGGGCTGGTCGAGGCGGCGCTGGCCGCGGGCGGCGACGCGGTGGTGAGCGACGTCGGCTCGACCAAGCGCGAGCTCGTCGCGCGCGTCGCCGCGCACCCCGACGCCGAGCGCTTCATCGGTGGGCACCCGATCGCGGGCGCCGAGAGCGCCGGGGTCGAGCACGCCCGCGCCGACCTCTTCGACGGCGCGCGCTGGTACCTCACGCCGTCGCCCACCGCGAGCGGCGTGCACTACGACCGCCTGCAGCGGGCGATCGCGGAGATCGGCGCGCGCCCGCAGGCGATCGACGCCGAGTCGCACGACCGCCTGCTGGCGACGGTGAGCCACCTGCCGCACGTGCTCGCCAACGCGCTCGTCGGCCAGGCGGTCGCGGCCGCGAGCGAGGAGGCCGAGCGCCTCCCCGAGGCGGGCCCGAGCTTCCGCGACGCGACCCGCGTCGCGGGCGCCAACCCGCGGATCTGGGCCGACATCTTCGCCAGCAACGCCGACGTCGTCGCCGCCGAGATCGACGCCGTGGTCGAGCGCCTGCGCGAGGCGGCCGCGGTGATCCGCTCCGGCGACCGCGACCGCATCTACGCGTGGCAGCAGGAAGCGCGCAGCGCGCGGGCGCGGCTCATGGAGGGCGCGCGCACGGCCGGGCCGCTGCGCGAGCTGCGCGCGTCGGTCGCCAACCGGCCGGGTACGCTCGCCGAGCTCGCGCTCGCGCTGGGCAGGGCGGGCGTGAACATCGAGGACATGGCGCTCTATCCGGCGCCGGACATGCGCACGGGCGCCGTGACGATGTGGGTGGCGGGCGACGCCGAGGCCGAGCGCGCCGCCGATATCGTGCGCGGCCTCGGCCACTCGGTCGACATCGTCAGCGAAGGTCAGTAGGAGGAACATGGCGGGCACTCGTTTCGAGCCCTCGGGGCCGTTGCGCGGCGCGCTCGTGCCGCCGCCGGACAAGTCCGTGTCGCACCGGGCGGCGATCCTGGCTGCGATGGCGCCGGGGGAGTCGCGGATCACCGGCTACCTGGACTCGGCCGACACCCGCTCGACGCTCGGGGCCGTGGAGGCGCTGGGCGCGGGCGTGGAGATCACCG
>PKER01000167.1 GCA_002919115.1 bacterium | reverse complement strand
CCGCCGCGTTCGCGCGCCGCGCGATCACCGCGCGCGCCGCGACGTTGACGGCGAGCGTGATCGCGAACAGCACGAGGCCCGAGGCGATCAGCGCGTTGATCGCAAGACCCGAGGACTCGGGGAAGTCGAGCGCGATGTTCGCCGCGATCGTCGAGGGATTCGACGAGCTGATCAGGTTCAGCGTGATCACACCCGAGACCGAGAGGATGATCGTGACCGCCATCGTCTCGCCGAGCGCGCGGCCGAGGCCGAGCATCGCGCCGCTGATCACGGCCGAGCGGCCGAACGGCAGGACGACCATCCTGATCATCTCCCAGCGGGTCGCGCCCAGGGCGAGCGCGCCCTCCTGCAGCCGGCGCGGGGTCTGCGCGAATACCTCGCGGGCGACCGCCGAGACGATCGGCAGAATCATCACGGCCAGCACGAGGCCCGCGACGAGCATCGTGCGGCCCGTGGCGGACGCCGGACCCTCGAAGAACGGGATGAAGCCGAGGTTGTCGGCCAGCCACCGGCTCGCGCCGACCGATGCCGGCCCCAGCACGAAGATCCCCCACAGCCCGTAGACGATGCTCGGGATCGCCGCGAGCAGGTCGACGACGTAGCCGAGGGCGAGCGCGAGCCGGCGCGGCGCGATGTGGCTGATGAACAGCGCGACCGCGACCGCGAGCGGCACGGCGACGACGACCGCGATCAGCGCCGCCAGCGCCGTGCCGAAGGCGAGCGGTCCGATGTACTCCACGAGCCCCTTGCCCTCGGGCAGCCGGGCCGAGTCCGCGGTGACAGCGGGCAGGGCCTCGACCGCGAGGAACACGGCGACGCCGGCGAGGACGCCGAGGACGGCGAGCGCGGCGGTCGTGGCGAGACGCCGGAAGATCGCATCGCCCGCGCGCCCGGGGCGCGATGCGCCACCGAGCGCGCGGGTCGCTTCAGCTGACAGCGACGTGGCCATTTCCTGGTGGGTGGGGACCGGGGACCGGGGACCGGTCACCCCGCCCCGATCGCATCGACCACCGGCTCGATCTGCCTGCGCAGCGCCTGCGAGATCGGCGCCGACCCGGCGTTCTGCGCCGCCGCCTCCTGGCCCTCCGGGCTGATCACGTAGCGCAGGAACTCGCGCACGATGTCGGCCTGGGCCTCATCGTCGTACGCGGTGCAGGCGATCTCGTACGAGACGAGGACGATCGGATAGGTGCCCTGCGCCTCGGTCTCGCGGTCGAGCTCGTAGGCGAAGATCGAGGCGTCCGGGGCGACCTCCTCGGAGTTGTCGAGGATCGCCGCCGCGGCCTCCGGGGTCGGGCCGACGTACTCGTCGCCGACCTTGACCAGGGCGACGCCGAGGTCGCCGGCCTGGCTCGCGTCGGCGTAGCCGATCGTGCCCTCGCCGGCCGCGACCGCCTGAATCACGCCCGAGGTTCCCTGCGCCGCCTCACCGCCGGGCACCGGCCAGTTGCCGTCGACCTCGTGCGTCCAGACGTCCGGCGCGGCCTTCGCCAGGTAGTCGGTGAAGTTCTCCGTCGTGCCCGACTCGTCGGAGCGGTTCACCGGCGTGATGCTCAGGTCGGGGAGCTCGACGCCCGGGTTGTCCTTCGCGATCGCGGGGTCGTTCCAGTTCGTGATCTCTTGGTTGAAGATCCGCGCGAGGGTCGCGGGCGAGAGCTGAAGCCGCTCGACGTCGGGGAGGTTGTAGACGACCGCGATCGGCGAGATGTAGACGGGGATCTGGATCAGCTCGCCGGGGGCGCAACGCTCCTTGGCGTCGCGCAGCTCCTGGCCCTCGAGCGCGGCGTCGGTGCCGCCGAACTGGGTGGCGCCCGCAATGAACTGCTCGCGACCGCCACCCGAGCCGACGGGGTCGTACGAGACGGTCACGTCGGGGTGCAGCTCCTGGAAGCCCGCGATCCAGGCCTCCTTCGCGGCCTCCTGCGAGCTCGCGCCCGCGCCGGCAATCTCGCCGGAGAGGGCGACCTCGTCCGAGCCCCCGTCCGCGGCGCTGCCAGCGTCGCTCGCGTCGTTTCCGCACGCCGCGATGCCGAGCGCCAGCACGACGCTGCTGCCGGCCGCAAGCAGCCAGCCCTTCCTTCTCACTGTGTGCCTGTCATTCATCGCCGCCGAGGCTCGCAGCGAATCGGCGCGCGCCTGTTACCGGCCCGTGGCCGGGCTGTGAAAACCCTGTGAACGGGGCGCTAGACGCGCTGTGCGGACGCGGGCGTCGCGGCGGAGGCCCGGTCCTCCCCGGCGGGCGCCCCCTGCGCGGCCCCCGGGTCGTCGGGGACGGCCTCGAAGCGATAGCCGACGCCGAAGTGCGTGTGGATGTAGGACCACCCGGGCGAGTGCTTCTTGAGCTTCGTGCGCACCTTGCGGACGAAGACGTCGACCGAGCGGTCGCCGTGCACCATCGCGTACCCCCAGACCCGCCGGTAGATGTCCTCGCGCTCGAGCACCCGGCCGCCCGCCTCGGCGAGCGTGTGCAGCAGCTCGAACTCGCGCCGCGTGAGGCCGACGCTGCGGCCGCCGACGAACGCCTGGAACTGGTCGGAGCGGATCTCCACCTCGCCGGCGACGAGCGGCCCAGCCTCCGGGGCGACCCGCGGGCGCCGGCGGCGCGTGACGGCCTCGACGCGCGCCAGGACCTCCTCCGGGTGCGCGGGCTTGCTGACCCAGTCGTCCGCGCCCAGGCGCAGGCCGCGCACGCGCTGCGCGACGGTGGACTCGCGCGCGCAGACGACCACGCCGAGGTCGGGCAGCATGCCGCAGACCCGCTCCAAGAAGTCCCAGCCGAAGGGCCCGAGCACGGCGAGGTCGACGACGAGCGCGTTCAGCTTCATCGCGACGAGCTCGTCCACCGGGACGCTGCCCGAGAGCACGCGATACTCCCAGCCCGCCGCCTCGAGGCGCTTGGCGAGGACCCGGACGAAGCCGCTGTCGTCGTCGAGGATCGCGACGCGGCCCGGGGCGGCGTTCACCACCGATCGCACCCCCTGGCGGCGACGTCTCGATGATCGCAAGTCACGTCACCACGAAGCCTAGGGCCGCGGACGGGCCGGCGGGCCGGTCGTTCACAGCCTTTTCACAATCGCCGTTCAGCCCTGGTCGTCGAATTTCGACTACGAGGGCTGAACGTCCGGGCGACCCGGGCACACGTTCAGCCCTGGTCGTCGTTTTTCGCACACCAGGGCTGAACGTCCGGCGCGGGCGGTGGGCGCGGGCCCTCAGGGCCTCAGAACGTCGCCGCGCGCGCGCCCGTCGCGATCAGGACCAGGATCCCGATCCCGATCAGCACCCGGTAGACGACGAAGATGTCGTAGCTGCGGGTTC
>PKER01000320.1 GCA_002919115.1 bacterium | reverse complement strand
GGTGCGGCGCGCGCCCACCGGCGTCGAGGCGCGCGGCGCGCGTCGGGACGGCGCTGTGGTCGCTCGGGCTGTCGCTGCTGCTGGCGGCATCGGATGCTCCCTTCGCGCGAAGCCTCAGGCTCCCTCTACGTTGGTCTCGAGCTTGCGCGCCACCCGCAGGTGCGCGGACGACGCGCGCGGGTTGCGCTCGAGCTCCTCGGGCGTCGGCGCGACGGCGCGGCGCGTGACGAGCTCGGCCTCCGGCTCGCGCCCGCACACGCACACCGGGAGCTCGGGCGGGCAGGTGCAGCCGCGCGCCTTGTCGGCGAAGAAGCGCTTGACCGTGCGGTCCTCGAGCGAGTGGAACGAGATCGCCGCGAGGCGCCCGCCGGGGGCGAGCATCTCCCAGGCGCGCGGCAGGGCGTCCTGGAGCGCGCGCAGCTCCTCGTTCACGGCGATGCGGATCGCCTGGAAGGTGCGCTTGGCGGGGTGGCCGCGCCCGAAGCGGTACGCGGGCGGGACCGCGTCGCGGATCGCCTCGACCAGCTCGGCCGTCGTCTCCAGCGGGCGCCGCGCGACGATCTCGCGCGCGATCGCGCGCGCGTGGCGCTCCTCGCCGTACTCGCGGAGGATCGCCGCGATCCTGTCCTGCGGCCACTCGTTCACCACCTCGCGCGCGGACAGCCGCTGCTCGGGGTCCATGCGCATGTCGAGGGGCGCGTCGTAGGAGTAGGAGAAGCCGCGCTCCATCGCGTCGATCTGCATGGAGGAGACGCCGAGGTCCATGTAGATCACGTCGGGGCGCACGCCCTCGTCCGCGAGGTCGGCCAGCACGGCGGAGAACTCGCCGCGCACGAAGCGGCTCTGGCAGGCGAGCTCGGGCTCGGCCTCGCGGTAGCGCTCAGCGGCCGACGGGTCGCGGTCGATGCAGATCAGGGTGCCCGTGGGGCCGAGCCGCGCGGCGACGGCGCGCGCGTGCCCGCCCCCGCCGAACGTGCAGTCCACGGCGAGCTCGCCCGGCCGCGGGTCGGTGAGCGCGACGAGCTCGGCGAGCAGAACTGGTACGTGGTCGGTGGGCATGTAAGTCAGTGTGGCCATCGGGTCGCGCCGGTCTCCCTACTCCTCGATCCCCAGGTCGAAGCCGGCGAGCTCCTCCGCCATCGCGCCGGCCTGCGCGTCGATCTCGGCGGAGTGCTCAGCCCAGCGCTCCGGGTTCCAGACCTCGAGGTGGTCCTCCACCCCGACCACCACGCAGGCGCCGTCCAGGCCCGCGTGCTCGATGAGGTGCTTGGCGATGCGCACGCGCCCGGCCGAGTCGAGCTCCTCGTCCTGGGCGTTCGCGTGAAAGCGGCGGCGCAGCATCCGCGCCTTGCTCGAGAGGGGGTTGAGGCCCGCGAGGAAGCGCTCCGTGAACTTGGCGAAGCCCTCGCGCGGCCAGATCTCGACGCAGGGATCGAGGCCCGCGAGCAGAACCGCACCGTCGGCGAGCTGGGCCCGCAAACGCGAGGGAATCGTCAGCCGGTCCTTCGAGTCCAGGCTGTGTTCGTGCCGGCCACGGAAGGCCAAGTTCGATTCCTCTCTCGTCGGGTGCGGGGTCCTGCGCGGAAGAAGCCTTCGGACCGGGGTGACGAGGTGGGAGGAGCCTCACCACCCCGGTCCTCTGGACGACTTCGGGCACCACAGTACCCCACTTTCCCCCACAACACAACACACGACCCCCCAACGGGCCCCCGCCGATCCGTCGGGCGCCGGTGCTAGCGGCGTTCCAGGAGGGCGCGTTCGCGCTTGCCAATGGGCGATCCGCGCGCCCGCAGCGAGCGGCGCGGACGTGCTTGTGCGCGCCGCCACGTGCAATTTCGCTTGCAGCCGCGTTACGCTCGCGCCGACAGGCAAGCGACCCGGGAGGAGCAGTTGGAGAGCCCAGACACCCAGACCGACCCAGGGCCCGAGGGCTCGGCCCCTCCCGCTGACGTGAGCGCCTCGGCGCCGCCGCCGGGCGCCCAGGACCTCGCGGCCGGCGGCGTGCCCGCCGGCGGGCTCACCGGCACGACCCCGCGCCACGACGACGACATCCCGCAGGACGCCGACGACAACCGCGGCAAGCACTTTCGCGCCCTGCTTGGGAACAAGTGGGTGCTCGGCCTCACGTGGGTCTGCGGGATCGCCGCGCTCATCATCGGCACGACGCAGGCCGGCATCGGGATCGGGCTCGCCGCGCTCGGCGTCGTCCTGGTGATCGCGCTGATCATCGTCTTCGCGATCGCGAACTCGCGCGCAGCCGACGACTTCTTCAACGCGTACGCGCAGGGTCGAGGGCTGACCCGCATCGACGGGCGCAGCTCGCTACCGCCGGTCACGCCGCTCTTGCGCAAGGGCGACAAGCGCTACGCGGTCGAGGCGTTCAGGGGCACGCTGCCGGGCGGGCTCGCGGGCACGCTCGCGCTCTACACCTACGAGGAGAAGTCGCGCGACGCGGACGGCGACGAGCATACCACCTACTACAAGTTCACCGTCGTGCTCGCGCAGCTGCCGGAGACGGCGCCGTTCATCGGCGAGCTCGAGGTCCAGCGGCGGTTCGGGTTCCGGTTCCTCGACGGGTTCGAGGACTTTTTCCGCACCCGCCAGCGCGTCGAGCTGGAGAGCGAGGCGGCGGACAGGCGCTTCGAGATCTTCATCGGCAAGAACGACGACATGAACCGCGCCCGGCAGATCTTCTCCCCCAGCTTCATCGTCTGGCTGGCCGAGGAGGCCCACGAGAAGATCGCGTTCGAGCTGGTCGGCGGGGCGCTCGTCGTGAACGTCCCGGGCCACAAGAAGTCCGCGCGCGAGCTCGACGAGTTCTGCGAAGCGGCTTCCGTGATCGCCCGCCGTCTGCACGACGAGGCGACCGAATAACCCGCGAGGCCCACGTCCAGCCCACCGCGAAGCCCACGTCCAACCCACCGCGAAGCCCACGTTCAGCCCTAGTCGTCGTTTTTCGCACACCAGGGCTGAACGACCGCGCCCCGGGCCGAATCGTTCAGCCCGGGTCGTCGAATTTCGACGACCACGGCTGAACGTGGTGGCGCCGGGCCGGAACGCCGGAACGTTCAGCCCACGTCGCCGGAAGGCGGCGACAAGGGCTGACCGGGTGGGTCGCGGGGCGGCGGCCTTGGTCAGGCGGTCGGGAGGAGCGAGTCCGCGTGGGCGATGAGCGCGGCCGCGATCGTGAGCAGCACCGACGGAACGAGGACCATCGCCACGACGAGCTGGATCTTCGGGGCGGCGCGAGCGGCGCGCTCCTCGATGCGGCGGCGCTCGCCGCGCCGCAGCGCTGCGGCCTGCTCGTGGAGCTGCTCGGCGAGCGGC
>PKER01000326.1 GCA_002919115.1 bacterium | reverse complement strand
GATGAGCACGGAGGCGGAGGCGGGCGTCGACGCCGAGCCCGCGGCGAGCTCCGCCGCCGGAGGCGGGCGCGGCGACGACCTGCCGCTGTACGTGGGCGGCGGTCTGGGCGCCCTCGCCTTGGCGCTCGTCGGAGGCTTCTTCTGGTACCGGCGGCGGCTGCCGTGAGCGCCGGCCGCGGGCGGTAGGTTTGCGGGCGTGGACGTAGAGACGGCGATCCGCACCCGGCGGACCCACAAGGCGTTTCGGCCCGAGCCGGTGCCGCGCGAGCAACTCGACGAGCTGTTCGAGCTCGCCCGCTGGGCGCCCAACCACCACCTGACCATCCCCTGGCGCTTCCGCGTCCTGGGGCCGGGGGCGCTGGCCCGCCTCAAGGAGGCGGCCGGCCCCGAGAACGCCGGCAAGCTCGACCGCGCGCCGACGCTGGTCGTGTGCTCCTGCAGGCTCTCCGGCGACCCGGTCGCCGACGAGGAGGACCTGCACGCGACCGCGGTGGCCGCCTACATCGTGCTGCTCGCCGCGCACGCCCGCGGCCTGGGCGGCTACTGGCGCACGCCGGCGGTGCTGCGCACGCCCGAGGGGCGTGCCGCCGTCGGCCTCCCGGACGACGAGCGCTTCGTGGGGCTGCTGCACCTCGGCCGGGCGATCGGCGAGAAACCCCCGCCCGAGCGGCCGCCGGTCTCGGAGACGGTGACCTACCTGGACTGATGCTCGCGCGCGCCGACGCCCTTGCCGCGCTCACCGAGGAGCGGTTCGACGTCCTCGTGATCGGCGGCGGGGTGACCGGCGCGGGCGTCGCCTTCGACGCCGCCTCGCGCGGCTACAGCGTCGCGATCGTCGAGCGCGCCGACTGGGCCTCGGGGACCTCGAGCCGCTCGTCGAAGATGGTCCACGGCGGGCTGCGCTACCTGCAGAACTTCGACCTGGGTCTCGTGCGCGAGGCGCTGGTCGAGCGCCAGATCATGGTCGCGATGGCGCCCCACCTCGTCTACCCGACGCCGTTCTTGGTCCCGACCCTGGGCGACGAGCGGCGCAGCCTGAAGATCGGCGTCGGCCTCAACATGTACGACGTGATGGCGACCACCCGCGTGCGCCAGGGCAGGCGCGAGCGCGGCGACGAGGAGCAGTGGTCGCCCGACCGCCACCGCACGATCCCGGGGGAGGAGGCGGCCGAGCTGATCCCCGCGCTCGAGCCGCGCGATCCCCGCGACGCCTACCTCTTCTACGACTGCCAGACCGACGACGCGCGCCTCGTGCTCACGATCCTGGGCGAGGCGGAGCGCTTCGGGGCGGTCGGGGTGAACGGGGTGGAGGTGGCGGAGCTCTTGGACGAGGGCGGGCGCGCGGCCGGGGCGGAGTGCGTGGACCGCGCAACCGGCGAGCGCTTCACGGTGCGCGCGGCCAACGTGGTGAACGCGACTGGGGTGTGGGCCGACCGCATCCGCCCGCACGAGATCCACGACGAGGCCGAGGTGCCCTGGATCGCGCCGAGCCGCGGCACGCACATCACGGTGTCGACCGACGATCTGCCGATCGGCCGCGCGGCGTGCATCGTGCCGGCGGGGGAGGACCGCACGATCTTCGCGCTGCCGTGGTACGGGCGCACGCTGATCGGCACCACCGACCGCGAGTACGAGGGCGACCTCGACCACCCGAGCCCGTCGGCCGACGACATCGAGTACCTGCTCGACGCGGTCAACTCGTTCTTCGGCGTGGAGCTGGACCGCTCCCGCATCACCGGCGCCTACGCGGGGGTGCGGCCGCTGATCTCGACCGGCGACCAGCACAAGTCGGCGGACATCTCGCGCAAGGCGGAGCTGTACGAGACGTCGTCGGGGATGCTCACGATCACGGGCGGCAAGCTCACCACCTGGCGGCGGATGGCGAAGCAGGTCGTCGACCGCCTGGTGGAGCGCGAGGGGCGCGAGGCGCCCTGCCGCACGCACGAGCTGCCGCTCGGCATGCCCGCCGAGGCCGAGGACCTCGAGCCGCCCGCGGGCCTGGACGGCGCCCTGCCGGAGGGCTGGCGCGACCTGCTCGCCTTTCGCTACGGGCACGCCGCCCGCCACGTCCTGCGGGTCGCCGCCGAGCGCCCGGAGCTCGCCCGGCCGATCGTCGAGGGGATGCCCGACCTGCTCGCCGAGGTCGTGATCGCGGCCCGCTACGAGCAGGCGCGCTCGGTGGCCGACGTCCTGTTGCGGCGCACGCGGCTGGGGCTGGTCGCGGCGCCCGCGCTGCGCACCGCGGACGACGTGCGCGAGGTCGCGCGCGTGCTGGGCGGGGAACTCGGCTGGGACGAGGCGCAGGTCGAGTCGGCCGCCTCCGACTGGGTCCGCGAGGCGCGCGAGGAGGGCATCGACCCCGCTGGGGAAAACCGACCCTACGCCGACCGCGGCGAGGCGTAAGCTCAGTGCCAGCGGCAACCGACGAGCGGAGGACGACGTGAGGATTTTCATCGACACCGGGAGCGTCGCCGAAGTCGAGGAGATCGCCCAGTGGGGCGTCCTCGCCGGGGCGACCACGAATCCATCGCTGCTCGCCAAGGAGGACGGCGACCCGGGCGAGATCGTCAAGCGGATCTGCGAGCTCGTCGGCGGGCCGGTGTCGGCCGAGGTGATCTCCGACGACGCCAAGGGGATGATCGAGGAGGGCAGGGCGCTCCGCGAGCTGCACGAGCACGTCACCGTGAAGGTGCCGTTCTCGGAGGCCGGACTCGAGGCCGCGCACGCGCTCACCTCGGACGGCATCCCGGTCAACATGACGCTCGTCTTCTCGCCGAGCCAGGCGCTGCTCGCCGCGAGCGCGGGTGCGACCTACGTGTCCTGCTTCATGGGCAGGCTAGACGACATCTCGATCGACTCGGTGGCCGTGGTCGGCGAGATCGTCGAGGCGTTCCGGGCCGGGGGCGTCACCTCGCAGATCATCGCGGCATCGATCCGCCACCCCGAGCACGTCGTGGCCGCGGCCAAGCTCGGCTGCGAGATCGCCACGGTGCCGGCCAAGGTGCTGCGCCAGATGCTGAACCACCCGCTGACCACGGCGGGCGCCGCGAAGTTCAAGGCCGACTGGGAGACGCGGCCCGAGTTCGCGGAGTGGCTCAAGGGCCTCGTGGAGGCCCGCGCCGCCGCGCAGGCCGGGTGACCTACGCAAGGGCCACGCGCTTTCGTTGTATGTTCCGCGCTCGATGAGCGGGCAAGAACTTTCCGAGCTGCATCTGGCCGACCTCCACGCGCGCGCCGCGGAGCGCGGCATCGAGGGCTACCGGCTCCTCCGCCGCGAGGAGCTGATCGAGCGTCTGCTCGAGGAGGAGGACGAGGGGCGCGGCTGGCGCCTGCGCCGCCGCCGCCGCCGCC
>PKER01000050.1 GCA_002919115.1 bacterium | reverse complement strand
GCGCCGGGCGCGCGAGCGGCTGACAGAGGGCCGCGTGTCCGCGCCGGTGCGCCGCATGTACAACGACCTGCTCGAGAACAACGAGCGCTTCGCGCAGCGGATGCGCGAGTTCTGGGGGCTGCCTGAGGGCTTCCGGGTCCCGGGCGGCGACGACCGGGAAGGAGGCCGATGATGAGTGAGCACCCCCGTGAGCTGATCCGCGACCTGCTCGACGGGACGATCTCCGACGAGGACCTGCAGGCGATCCAGCGCGCCCCGAAGGACCCGGGCCGCCGGGAGACCGTCATCGAGCTTGAGCAGGAGCGCGTCGACTGGGACGACCCGATCGTGGTCTGCCTCCAGGAGGCTCTATACGTAGTGCGCAAGGGCCCCGGCGAGTACGTGACCAAGTGCCGCTGCGGGCACGAGTTCGGCGACGCGGCGCGCAACTGGAAGGACTCGGCGGCGGTGATCGAGCGCGAGGGCGAGACGGAGTACTTCGTGGGCCCGCGCGCGGCCGACCCCGACTGGATGGTGCTGCGCGAGTTCTACTGCCCGGGCTGCGCGACCCGGCTCGACGTCGAGGTGGTGCCGCCGGGCTACCCGTTCATCCACAACTTCGAGCCGGTCTTGCCGGACGACTAGCGCGATGCGCCCGCTCGTCATCGTCACCGGCTTTCAGCGGGACATCCAGACGACGCTGCCCGGCCTCTCCCCGCAGGTGACGGTGCACCGCCGCTTCGGGGACCTGGTGGCGCGCGCGGGCGGGCTGCCCTTGATCGCCGAGCCGGCGGCGGAGGTGGGCGAGCTGCTCGGACGCGTCGACGCGGTCGTGGTGAACGGCGGGGGAGACGTGCTGCCCGAGCACTACGGCGCCGAGGCGCACCCCGAGGTCAAGATGCTCGACGCCGAGCGCGACCGCTTCGAGCTCGACCTCGTGCGCGGGGCGGTGGAGCGCGGCGTGCCCGTGCTGGGCGTCTGCCGCGGCCACCACGTGGTGAACGTCGCGCTCGGCGGGACGCTGATCCAGCACGTGCCCGACGTGACCGACCTCGACCACGACGTGCGCGACCCCTACGACCAGCCCGCGCACGCCCTGCGGGTGGAGCCCGGCTCGCTGCTTGCGGGCGTGGTCGGCGGCGAGGAGATCGAGGTGAACACCCTGCACCACCAGGCGGTGGACGAGCTGGGCGAGGGGCTCAGCGCAGTGGCGCGGGCGCCCGACGGGATCGTCGAGGCGATCGAGTCCCGCGACGGGCGCGTGCGCGGCGTGCAGTGGCACCCCGAGCTCATGCACCCCGACTACGACGACGTGCAGCTGCCTCTGTTCGAGGCGCTGGTCGAGGCGGCGAAGGAGCGGCGGGGGTGATCGCCGAGCACGGGGCCGAGGGGCGGCCCGCGGTGATCGTCGTCGCGCCCACGGGCGCGGAGGCGACGCGCGAGGACAACCCGGCCGTCCCCTACACGCCCGAGGAGATCGCAAACGAGGTGATCGCAGCGCGCGAGGCGGGGGCGGCGGTCGCGCACCTGCACGTGCGCGAGCCGGACGGGACGCCGAGCGGCGACCCCGAGCTCTTCCGTGAGACGATCGAGCGCATCCGCGCGGGCTGCGACATCGTGACGATGGTGAGCACGGGCGGCGCGCTCGGGATGTCCATCTCCGAGCGCGCGGGCGGGCTTGCGGCCGGGCCCGACATGGCGGGGATCGAGACGGGCTCCACCAACTTCGGCGAGGACCTCTTCCCGACGACGCCCGAGCAGACGCGCGAGATCGCGCGGCTTGCGGGCGAGCGCGGGATCGCGCTCGAGGTGGAGGCGTTCGACCTGGGTCACATCGACGCGGCGCTGCGCTTCCGCGAGGAGGGCGTGCTGCCCGACCCGCTGCGCTTCAACCTGGTCTTCGGCGTGCCGGGCGCGGCGGCGCCTACGCACCGCAACCTGGCGGCGATGGCGGCGGCCGTCCCCGAGGGCGCGACCTGGGGCGTGACCGCGGTGGGGCGCCACCAGCCGCGCATGCTCGCGCTCGGCGCGCTCATGGGGGCGACGTGCCTGCGCACCGGTCTCGAGGACGGGGTTTACCTAGAGCGCGGCGTGCTCGCCGACTCGAACGCGGCGCTCGTGCGCAAGGTCGCAGAGCTCTGCGCGACGCTGCGCCGGCCGGTCGCGACCCCCGGCCAGGCGCGCGAGCTGCTCGGCCTGGGTGCGGCCTGAGTACCGGTTTTCCGCATTCGGCTGCGGAAGGCCTTGCATTTCGCGCCGCAAGGCGCTATACGTACTACCGAACGCTCGTTAGGCTCACGATCGTTCGGTAGAGCGTTCGCCAATTCGAGGAGAGATGTGGAGCTGTGGGCGGTCGCTGGGCCGCCCGTAAGGAGGAGAGCAAGGGAATGGCCAGTACCCCGACCGCGGCGGACGGCGCACCCATCGAAGGCGGCCTCAGGCGCAACGCCGTCGACTGGAAGCACGTCGCGATCCTGTCGATCGCGGGCTCCGCGCCGGCGGCGGTTATCGCCCTGAACATCCCGTTCATGGGCCAGTTCGCGGGGCCGGCGATGGTGCTCGCGTTCGCGATCATCTGGCCCGCCATCCTGCTGATGGTCAACAGCTTCGTGCAGTTCGCGCGCAAGCTGCCGACCTCGGGCGGGCTTTACACCTGGAACGCGCGCTCGTGGGGAGCGAACGTCGGCTTCGTCTACGGCTGGACGTTCATGGGCGCGTACCTGTTGGTCGCGGCGGGCGGCTTCACCGTCTTCGGCGCCTTCCTGAACGAGTACCTTGCGAGCCAGTTCTCGGTCGACATCCCCTGGTGGGTGCTGTCGGCGATCGGCCTCGGCTGGGTCGTGTTCGTCGGCGTGCTGGGCATCGTCCAGACCCTGCACATGGCGCTCAGCCTGCTCGCCTTCGAGATCGTGCTTCTGATCGCGCTCTCGCTCTACATGCTCTTCGACGCGGGCGTGGGCGAGTGGTCGGGGACGCCCTTCGACCCGGGCGCGATCGACGCGAGCGGGGCGATCGGCTTCGGGCTCGCGCTCACCTTCGCGGTTCTCTCGTTCGTGGGGATCGAGGAGGGCGCGACGCTCGGTGAGGAGACCCGCGAGGCCAAGCGCAACGTGCCGCGGGGCCTGTGGGTCGCAGCGATCATCACCCCGGCCTTCTACGTCTTCGTCTCCTACGCGATGGCGATCGGGTACCCGGCGGCGCTGCTGGACATCCCGGCGGCGTTCACGGAGGACCCGGTGCCGCTGCAGACGGTGGCCGAGGAGTACTGGGGTGAGGTCGGCCTCACGATCATCGTGTTCGCGACGGCGGCGTCGATCCTCGCCTTCGCTCAAGCGGCGTTCAACGCCGGCGCGCGCGTGATCTACACGCTGGGCCGCGAGCG
>PKER01000100.1 GCA_002919115.1 bacterium | reverse complement strand
TCGACCGCCTCCACGATCTTGCGCTGGATGTTGGGGTCGATCAGGAAGTTCTGCCCCAGCGAGCGCTTGGCGCGATGCATCGCCTCAGGTCTTCAGGAGGACGGCCGTCCGGTCGTCCTGGGGGACGGCCGGCCGGGCCCGCCCCGCGATTCGGAACAGGTGGTCGAGGATCTCCCGCGGCGAGCGGTCGTGCATCCGGGCGACCTCGGCGAGCAGCCCCGCCTCGCCGGCCACGCCGCCCGTCGTCGCGAAAGCATCGGAGAGGCCGTCGGTGAAAAGGCAGAGCAGGTCGGAGCCGGAGCGCCACTCGATGACCCCCTCGTCGAACGCCTCGCCCGGCTTCGTCCCCAGCGGCGGGCTCGTCGCGCCTAGGCGCTCGGCGCGCCCCTCCCCGTCGATCCGGAACGCGTGCGGATGCCCGGCGTTGGCGTAGCGCAGCGTCCCCGCCGCCGGGTCGACGACGCCGTAGAAGATCGAGAGGTGCATCTCGGTGGACTCGAGCTCGTCGATGAGCGCCCGGTGTAGCCGCCGGAGCACCTCCGCCGGCGGGTCCGCCTCCTGGGCGTAGATCGCGGCGGCGCTCATGACCATCGCCATGATCAGCGCGGCGGAGAAGCCGTGGCTCGAGACGTCGCCGATCATGACGCCGTACCGGTCGCCCGACAGCCGGAACAGATGGTAGAAGTCGCCGCCGACGGAGTCCGCCGGGACGCACCGAGCGGCGACGTCGATCCCCTCGAAGCAGGACGCGTCGGGGAGCAGCTTGAGCTGGAGGTTGTGGGCCAGCTCCAGCTCGCGCTCCAGCCTCTCCTTCCGTACGCTCTCGGCCATGAGGCGGTGCGTCTCGAGGGCCGCTCCGACCTGGCTCGCGATCGCCGTGAGCAGCCGCTCGTCACCCGCAGTGAAGCGCACGTTGGTCCGCCGGCCGACCAGCGTGAGCACGCCGATGGTGCGGGTCCTCCCGTTGCGCGGCGTGAAGTTGATCGGGACCGAGAGAAAGGCCTCCTGCCCCTGGGGGCGCGGGTCCATCGTCGTGGTCCGGGGGAGCCCCTTCCCCCGCTCCAGGTTGAGCGGCTGCCGCTCGCGGAAGACGCGGGCCGTGACCGAGTCCGGGTCGTCGATCGGGATCGGCCCGCTGAGCCCCTTCTCGCCCACGGCGGCGGCAAGGTGCAGCGTCTGCTCGGCCGGATCCAGGACCCAGAGCGACGCGCGCTTGGCTGCCAGCACGTCCGCCACGTCGCTCAGGATGCGGTGCACCGCCGCGTCGAACGATGGGACGGTGCCGAGGACCTCGCTGATGGAGTAGAGGAGGTTGATCTCTTCGTAGCGCTCGCTCAGCTCTCTGGCCGCAGACCGCGCCTCCCCCTCGTACCGGAGCACGGCCGCCAGCGCCTCGGCCAGCAGCTCGGCCGCGGCGCCGCCGTCCTCCACCCCATCGACCTCGACGAGGAGCACCGGGCCCGAGTCCCCCGGCGCGAGAGACCGAACGACCGCGGCCCTGGAGGGCTCGCGGTCGCACGGCGTGTCGAGCGGGTACAGGCGCTCGATGTCCTCTCCGTCCCGGCGCCAGATCCACACCCTTGCCGCGGGGTACGCCCGCGCAAACGTGTCGATGACGCCGACGGCGGCATGGGGAAGCCGGAAGGCTTCATCGAGAGCGCGTTCGATCACCGCGCCCACGACTGCGCCTCGGCCCCGGAAGGTTCCCGATGGAGCACCATCGTGATGGAATTGCCGCGCTCGTTGAACTCGACGCGGTCCATGAGCGTGCGGATGAGGAAGATGCCGCGCCCGCCAGGCCGCGATAGGTTGCAGGGGAGTGTGGGATCGGGAAGCGAGTTGGGGTCGAAGCCGCGGCCTTCGTCCGTCACGCGTACGATGACCGACTCCGCCTCGACCTTCGCCTCGACCAGGACCCGCTTCCTGGGATCGCGGGCGTTGCCGTAGAGCATGGCGTTGGACAACGCCTCGGTGACGCCGACGCGGAGCTTGAGGGCGACGCGCTCGCAGTCAAAACCCGCCTCACTGCATCGCGCGAGGAGGTAGTCGACGGCGCGCTCGATCGCCCGCAAATCGTTGGGCAGCTCCAGTACGATATCGGCGCACATGGGACTCTGCTCGGGGCCCGCTCGTCCGGGCGCTGGCCAGGGCCGGCCGTCCCGTCACGCCGCCGTCCGCCGGCAGCCGGGCCGTGACGGACGGCCGCTGCTCTCCTGGACAAGTTAATGCCCGTAGCGGAAAAACGGTAGGTCAGAACGACGCCAGCGCCTCATCACGGCTCTTCGAGATCTGGAACAGCGTGTCCAGCTTGGTCAGCTCGAACAGCGTCCGCAGATCCTCGTTCAGGTTGGCCAGGCGAAGCTCGCCGCCCTGCTCACGGATCTTCTTCGACAGGCTGACCAGCACGCCGAGGCCCGATGAATCGATGTAGCCCGTCCGGGCGAAGTCGATGAGGAACTTGCGCCCGCCGTTCTCCAGCTCCTGGAGCACCTTCTCCTTGAGCTCCTGCCGGTTCCCGACGATGAGCTGGCCCTCTACATCGATGATCGTGACGTCGTTCTCTTTGTTCACAATGAAGCTCATGGCTCCCCCGTTTGCACGAATGTGGTCGCAAGTTTGTGGCTCGGCCGCTCGCCGGGCAAGTTCGGTGCCGACACCGGCCTAGGCCTGGAGCGCGGTGATGTACGCCACATTCATTATGTCCTCCGCGCTCGCCCCACGCGAGAGGTCGTTGAAGGGCCGGGCGAAGCCCTGGACGATCGGTCCGAGCGCGGTCGCGCCGGCCAGGCGCTGGACGAGCTTGTAGGCGATGTTCCCTGCGTCGAGGTCGGGGAAGACCAGCACGTTCGCCCTGCCGTCGAGCGGCGAGTCGGGCGCCTTGCGGCGGGCGACCTCGCTGATCAACGCGGCATCGGCCTGGAGCTCCCCATCCGCGACGATGTCCGGCTCCAGCTCGCGGAAGCGCTCGAACGCCTCGCGCATCTTGGTCACGCTCGGCCCTTCGGCGCTCCCACGCGTCGAATACGAGAGGAACGCGACGCGCGGCTCGTCGCCCACGATCCGGCGGCGGTCGGCGACCGCCGCCCGCGCGATGTCGGCCAGCGTGGGCGCGTCCGGGTCGGGGTTGACGCCGGCGTCGGTGAAGGTGAGCACCTCCTCGTCCGGCCCGCGGAACGGCGGCACGACCATGTAAAAGGAGGACGACACTCGCCGGATCCCGGGCGCCGTGCCGATGCAGCGCAACGCGGCGCGGAGCACATCGGCGGTGGCGTGGACCGCGCCCGCCACGCCCCCGTCCGCGTCGCCCCTCCGCACGAGGAGCGCGCCGAAGTAGAGAGGATCCGTAACGCGCTCGTCCGCCTCCGCGCGGGTCATCCCCCG
>PKER01000161.1 GCA_002919115.1 bacterium | reverse complement strand
CTCGTCGCCCGCCGGCTTCGCGGCGTCGGCCGCCCACTCGTCCGCCGACGGCCGCTTGGGCTGCCTCCCGGGCTCGTCGCCCTGGGCTGGCGCCGAGGGGACGGCGTCGTCGATGCGCCACTCGGAAGTCGAGGGGCGCCGCTGGCCCTCCTGCTCCTTCAAGTCCTTTTCCTGCTCCTCCTCTGCCTGCTCGTCCGCAGCCGGTTCGACCGATCCCCCCGAGGGCTTCATCTGCACCTCGGTCGGCGGCTCGCTCGATGCGCTGGGCGGCGGAGTCGAGGCGGAGGGCGGCGGCACCGAGCCGCTCGGTTCCTGGGCGGCAGCCGGACGCTCGCCCGACGCGCTCGCCGGAGCCTCGTTCCTTTCCTCCCGTGCAGGCTGATCGCCGTCGTCCTTGCGGCGGCGCAGGCTGAATAGCCGTCGTCCCACGGCCGCGCACTTTAGTCCCTGCGGCGGAGCGTGCGCCGTGTAGTGAGGGTTGCGCGCGGCGGACGCGCGCAAGTTGCCACTTTCGCGCGTTGTTGCGCGCGCCCGAGTCGCCGACGATCACGAGGCAACCCGAGAGAAAGGAGCGTCAGTGCGCAGCCTCGCAACACGCGCCCACGCCCGCCTGCTCGCCGCTTCGCCCGCGAGCGAGCGGGGTCAGGGCACGGTCGAGTACGTGGGCCTCATCCTCCTCGTCTCGCTGCTCATGGTGGGCATGGTCGCCGCGATGAAGGGGTTCCAGGGCCAGGAGGGGTTGGAGATCGCCGAGGTGATCGTCAAGAAGATCAAGTCGGCGGTCAACGCGATCTCGTTCAAGTGACAGGCGCCGGGCCCGCCGCCCAGCCCCCGGGGCGACGGCGGCGGGTCCAGTCGGTCTGCCACACTGGCGGGCCGATGGCGTCGAGAAGCTATGACCGCGGCCCCGGCGATCTGCGCCCCGTGAACATCGAGCCGGGCTTCGTGCGCACGGCCACCGGCTCGTGCCTCTACGAGCAGGGTGAGACGCGCGTGATCTGCACGGCGTCCGCCTCGACCTCGGTGCCGCGCTGGCTCGAGGGCACCGGGCGCGGCTGGGTGACCGCCGAGTACGCGATGCTGCCCGCGTCGACCGGCGAGCGCAAGGAGCGCGACTCCAAGCGCGGGCGCCCCGACGGCCGCTCGACTGAGATCCAGCGGCTCATCGGCCGCTCGCTGCGCGGGGTCGTGGACCTCGAGGCGCTGCCGGAGATCTCGATCTACGTGGACTGCGACGTCCTGCAGGCGGACGGCGGCACGCGCTGCGCGTCGATCACCGGAGGCTGGGTGGCGCTGCGGCTCGCCACCCGCAAGCTGCTGGAGGAGGGCGTCATCGAGCGCGACCCGCTCACCGGGAGCGTCGCCGCGATCTCCTGCGGGTTCGTCGACGGCGAGGCCCTCTGCGACCTGGACTACAGCGAGGACTCGCGCGCCGAGGTCGACGCGAACATCGTGATGACGGGCGACGGCGGCCTGGTCGAGTTCCAGGCGACCGCGGAGCGCACGGTGGCCTCCCGCGCCTCGCTCGACACCCTGCTCGAGCTCGCCGAGCCGGCGATCGCGAAGCTGCGCGCGGCGCAGCTCGAGGCCTGCTCGTAGGCGGGCCTGGCGCCGCGGCACGGATCGCGCCACGATTTGTCCATGCGGGTCGTCCTCTCCACGCGCAACGAGCACAAGCTCCGCGAGCTCGGCGAGATCCTCACCGGCTTCGAGCTGGTGCCGCTCCCCGAGTCGGTCGAGCTGCCGCCGGAGAACGGGGCGACGTTCGCGGACAACGCGCTGATCAAGGCGCGCGCCGCGCGCGCCGCCACCGGGCTGCCGGCGCTCGCCGACGACTCCGGCATCGAGGCGCGCGCGCTCGGCGGCCGTCCAGGGGTGCGCTCGGCGCGCTACGCGGGGGAGGGCGCGAGCGACGAGGAGAACCTGCGCAAGCTGATCGACGAGCTGCGCGGCCACGAGGACCGCGCCGTCGCCTACGTATGCGCGCTCGCCTACATCGACCCCGGCGGCCGCGAGCTCGTCGTGCACGGCCGCTGCGAGGGCACGCTGATCGACGAGCCGCGCGGCGACGGCGGCTTCGGGTACGACCCGGCCTTCGTGCCCGCTGACACGGGCCCCGAGGACGAGCGCACCATGGCCGAGCTCAGCCCCGACGAGAAGCACGCCATCAGCCACCGCGGGCGCGCGGCGCGCGAGCTCGTGCGGGCCCTGGAGCTGCGGCCGTGATCCGCACGAAGGCGGGGGCGGCCGGGCTCTCGATCGTCTCCAACTCCCTGCTGATCACGCTGAAGCTGGCCGCCGGCGCGGTCACCGGCTCGATCGCGATCCTCACCGAGGCGATCCACTCGGGGATCGACCTGATCGCCTCGGTCGTGGCGTTCGTGTCGGTGCGGCGCGCCGACCAGCCGCCCGACCGGGAGCACCCCTACGGGCACGCCAAGGTCGAGAACCTGGCGGCGGCGATCGAGGGGATGCTGATCCTCGTCGGCGCTGGGATCATCGTGTACGAGGCGACGCGGCGCCTGGTGACCGGGTCCGAGGTCGAGAGCCTGGGCATCGGCATCGGCGTGATCGCGTTCTCGATGGTCGCGAACGTGATCGTCTCGACGTTCTTGAGCCGCCGCGCGCGGGCGCTGGACTCGCCAGCGCTCGAGGGCGACGCGGCGCATCTGCGCACCGACGCGCTCACCTCGTTCGGGGTGCTGGCCGGGCTCGTGCTGGTCGAGGCGACCGGCAAGCCCGCCTTCGACGCGATCGCCGCCCTGGTCGTCGCCGCCGCGATCGTGGGCGCCGGCGTGCGCATCCTCTGGCGCTCGGGGGCGGTCCTGGTCGACGAGACCCTCCCGGACGAGGAGCTCGACCGCATCGAGGAGACGATCGCCCGGGCCGCGATCCCCGAGGTCGTGGGCTACCACAAGCTCCGCGCCCGGGGAGGCGCGGGCCGCAAGCACGTCGACCTGCACGTCCAGTTCCGCGACGGCACCTCGCTGGAGCGCGCCCACGAGGCCGCGCACGAGCTGCGCGACGCGATCGCCGCCGAGCTGGGCGGCGCGGACGTCCTCGTCCACCTGGAGCCCGAGTCCTCCCTGCGCGCGATGGACGACAGCCCGCTGCGCTGGAGCGACCAGCCCGGGCGCTCCTGGGGGACGGGCGACCGGTCCTAGGTCAGGTTGACGGCGGCCGCCAGGCCGACCGCGATCGCCGTGATCGAGTAGCCGGTGTAACCGTTGATCGCGAGCAGCAGGGCGGCGATCGCGCACACCACGACCACAGTGATCCACGAGGCTTTGGCCAGCGTCACGGCCTATATGTTTGCCGACGTGACGGCGAACCAACGATCGGCGCCCGAGGGTGCGCCGCCGTCCGCCGCGGCCCGGGCGGCGCTCGAG
>PKER01000211.1 GCA_002919115.1 bacterium | reverse complement strand
TCGCCCGTGCGCTCGCCGGCCCGTCGACCCCGTTCGCGCGGGCCCGCAGCGACCGGGCCGGCTTCCCCGGCATCCTCGGGCGCGCGCTGAGCCGCTTCGAGGCGGGCCTCGAGCGCAGCCTCGTGATCGAGGGCCTCAACGACCACCTGCTCGCCCTGCGGTTCCTGCTCGAGGGCGGCGGCCCCGCGCAGCTCGGCCTGCCCATGCGGGTCGCGGCGCTGTGCGCCGAGCCCGCGGACCGCCCCGCGGTCAAGGGAATAGTCGACAGGGCGCTCGCGATCGAGCGCGAGCTGTGGAGCGGCGAGCCCGCGCCGCGCGACGAGGAGCTCACGCCGGCCGACGTCGCCGCCGAGCTCGAGGAGCTCGTGCGGGCGATCCTCAAGGACGCCGCCTGCGGGCACCTGGGCTCCGACCTGCGCGCCACAGCGGACGAGATCCTGCTCGCGGAGGGCTTCGCGGTCGAGGAGGGCTCCGCGGAGCAGCCCGAGCGGCAAGCGGAGGCCGATCCGTGGCGGCCCGCCGACATGGGCATCCCGGATTTCGACCCCGAGGCCGCCGGCTTCGAGGACGAGACGCGCGAGCTGCGCGTGATCCGCAACGAGGGCCCGGCCGACGGCGAGACGGCCGAAGGGGTCCCCGGCGACGAGGTCACGCACGAGTGGGCGGCGGTCGACGAGGCCGCCCCGGAGGACCTGGACGCGGCCGAGTACGTGCCCGCCGAGGACTACGTGGAGCCCGAGCCGGCCGACCCGGCCCTCTTCGAGGAGGACGGGGCGGCCCCGGCCGCCGAGGCCGAGGAGCGGGCCGCCGAGGAGCCGGCCGCCGTGGGCGAGCCGTTCCCGGACCCCGAGCCCGAGGACCCGCGCGACTGGGGGCTCGAGCCGGAGTGGGAGCCCATGCCGCCGCGCCCCGTGGTGGCGCCCCGCGCGCAGAACAAGATCTACGAGGTCGGGCTCGCCCCGGAGGCGGAGCGCGCCGCGCGCGAGCGCGAGGAGGCCGTGCGCGCCCGCGCCGAGGAGGAGGCTCCCCAGGAGCGGCTCGAGCGCCTCGAGGCCGCCGAGCAGCCCACTCGGATCCTGCGCGCGGTACCCGACGAGAGCCCCGTCATGCGTCTCATCGAGGACTCCTCGGAGCACCGGCGCGAGGTGGCCGACCGGGTCGCCTACCTCTTCCCGCGGCCGGAGACCTGCGAGTGGAGCGTGCCCGAGGTCGGCTACGACCGCCGCCGCCGGGCGCAGGTCGACTTCCCGGTGCCCCACGCCTCATAGGGCACGCCCAAAGCCAAGGCTTCCTTCCACTCCTATCAACACCAGGAAGAGCGGGCCGGGCCACCGAACGTCCCCGTTCGGTGGCTTCGGCCTTTTCTGGGGCAGCCGATCGGCTCAGCCGGCCGAGCGGCTCAGGACCGGCTCGATCGCGTTGGCGAAGCCGCCGATGTCGAGCGACTGGACGTCGAGCCGCTGGAAGCGGTCGCGGCCGGCGGGCGACCAGAAGAACGACGGGGTGGACTCGACCTGGAGGTCCTGCGCGCGCTCCTGCGCCTCGGCCAGCAGGTCGGCGACCTCCTGCGAGTCGGCGTCCGCGAGCGCCCGCTCGACGTCCAGGCCGGGCACGGCCTCCGCGGCCTCGCGGAGGAAGTCCTCCGTGGCGTAGCCGGAGTTCTCCGCGCCCTGGCGGGCGTAGAGGACCTCGAGCAGCGGCCAGGCCCGGTCCTGCAGCGAGGCGGCGCCGACCAGGCGCGCCAGCGCCTCCGAGTCGGGCCCGATGAAGGCGAGCGGCGCGAACTCCAGGCTGATCTGGCCGGTGCGCACGTAGCGCTCGATCACGTCGGGGACGGCCTCGGCGAACTGGGCGCAGAACGGGCACTGCAGGTCGCCGAACTCGACGACGCGCACGGGCGCCTCGGGGTCGCCGACCACCATGCCGGACTGCGGGATGCTGTCGAAGAGCGCCTCGAGCTCGGCGGTGTCGTCGAGGTTGCCGCCGTCCCCGTCGTCGTCGGAGCCGCCCTGGCTGGCGACGATGCCGATGACGACGAGCAGGACGACGAGGCCTCCGGCGATCAGGAAGCTTCTGGCCCTATTGGTCATGCCGACGCCGCGAGCTCCTCACGCTCCTCCGCGCCGGTCGCGAACAGGTAGCGGTTGATCTCCATGAGTCCGTCCAAGTCGTGTACGTCGGAGTCTAGATAAGGCACCTGGATGACCGCCCGCGTGCGCATCTGCGCGGCGAGGTGCTCGATGTTGCGGGCGTCGCGCTCGGCCATCACGCGGAAGTCACGGAAGCTCTCCTCGACGCGGGCGGCGAGGCCCGCGTCGCCCAGCAGCCGCTCGAGCTCGCCGGGCTCCGGGTCGCCCGCGGCCTCGCCGGCGTAGCGGACCTTGTTGACGATCACGCCGCCGAAGGGGAGCCGGGCCTCGACCAGCTTGCGGTGGAAGTAGACGGCCTCCTCGATCGGCTCGCCCTGCGGCCCGCAGACGACGAGGAACGTGGTCTGGTCGTCGCCGAGGAGCTCGTTCACGCGCCGCGCGCGTTCGCGGAAGCCGCCGACCATCCCGCTGAACGCCTGGAAGAACTCGGCGAGGTCGCTGAGCAAATCGACCCCCGTGATGCGCTTCAGCACCGAGAACATCACCGACGCCCCGCGGCCGGCGACGCGCGCGGCCAGCCCGGTCGGGGCCATGAAGACCTGGAGGGCCTTGCCCTCGATGAACTGCGTGAGGCGCTTCGGCGCCTCGAGGAAGTCGAGCGCGTTGCGCGACGGCGGGGTGTCGAGGACGAGCAGGTCGTAGCGGTCCTCGGCCCAGATCTCGAACAGCTTCTCCATCGCCATGTACTCCTGCGAGCCGGCGAGCGCGGCCGAGAGCTGCTGGTAGATGCGGTTGGAGAGGATCCGGTCGCGCGTCTCCTCGTCCGGCGCGTGCTTGCGGACGACCTCGTCGAACGTCGCCTTCGAGTCGAGCATCATCGCCCAGAGCTCGCCGCCGTTGGTCTCGACCCCCGCCTCCTTGAACAGCTCCGGGTCGACGCGGCGCTCGGTGTTGCCGAGCTCGGGCAGGCCGAGCGAGTCGGCAAGGCGCTTGGCGGGGTCGATCGTGAGCACGGCGACGCGCAGGCCGCGAGCGGCCATGCCCGCGGCGATCGCCGCCGAGGTGGTCGTCTTGCCGACGCCCCCCGAGCCCGCGCAGATGCAGACCTTCTTGCCCTCGAGGAGGTCGGCCACGGACGCCATCAGAGGATCTCCTCGCCGAGCCGCAGCAGGTGCTCGCGCTCGAGCTCCGGGGCGAAGATGAACGGCAGGGTGGTGACGGGCGCCTCGGTCATCGCGGCGAGCCGCGCGAGCTGCTCGCGCTGGGCGGTGGCGCGCCGGCGCTCGCCGAGCGCGGCGC
>PKER01000069.1 GCA_002919115.1 bacterium | reverse complement strand
GGCGCCGCTCGCCGCGCTCGCGAGCCACCTGGGCGTCGCGTTCGCGTGCGCGCTCGTCGTCGCGGAGGACGGGCGCGAGGCGCTCTCCTACGAGGAGCTCGACCGCGCGCTGCTCGAGGTCGGGCGCTCGGCGGCCGCCGCCCTCGCGGAGGCTCAGCCCGCCTCTGAGCCGGACTCGCCGCCCGCGGCGGCGGCCCGCTGAGCGAGCGCCGCGTTCAGCGCGGCGATCTCGTCGGCGAGCGCATCGACCGCGTCCTCGAGCTCCTCGACACGCGCCGACAGCTTGCGCAGGCGCCCCTCCAGGCGCTCCAGCTCGTCGCGGGAGGCGAGGTTCGCGGCCCGCAGAGCCGAGCGCTGGGCCGCGGCCGCCTTCTCGCCGGCGCCCAGCGCCTGCCCCACCGCGCGGCTGAACAAGGGGTTTTCGAGCAGGGCCTGCGCGAGCTCGCTCAGCGCCTCCTCGCCGCGCGCCCTGAATCCGCTCTGGTCCTGCTCGCTCATCGCGCCTCCTCGCGGGTCGAGCTCGTCGGTCCGGGGGGAGCCTAACCGCGGCGCGCGCGGGCGGCGCCTCTTATCCGATCTTTAAGGGCGCGTGCTGGCATGCCGATGGGAGAAAGCGACGTGTCACGGACTTCCCAACTGCGCCACGGGCCCGAGCCCTCCGGTACCCTCGCGTGGGAGGGTTGGTCGTTGCATTGCGCTGATCGAACAAGTAGCGTGTCCAGCGCACGGGTGCAGGCTCCGGAGAGGCGGGAACAGCCCTGCTGCGCGCCCAGGGTGAGAGAGGGATGAGAAGGCAGCTTCAACTGGTCGTTGCGCTGGGCGTGCTGGGCGCCGTCCTGGTCGCTGCAACCGCAGGTGCCGGCGGGATCAAGATCGGCCTCGGCAAGAGCACGATCTCCATCAACCTGCCGGGCAACCAGACCATCGAGCCCCTCGGCAGCCTTCCCGCCTGCGCGAACCTGAAGGACGACGACGGCGACGGTCGCACCGACCTCAACGACCCCGGCTGCTCGGGCCCGCTCGACAACGACGAGACCGACCCGGCGCCGCCGTCCACGACGCCGACCGTCCCGACCACGCCCGGCACGACGACGCCGACCGTGCCGTCCGATCCGGGCACCACGACGCCCAACGAGCCTCCAGTTACACCTGAGGTTCCGGGTGGCGGCGACAAGGGCGGCGACAAGGGCAAGGGCTCGAAGGGCGGCGTGAGCGGCCCCAAGGGCGGCCGCGGCAAGGGCAAGGTCGCCGAGGACAAGGGCAAGGGCGGCGAGTCCGAGACCAAGCCGAACGACCCGCCCCCCACCCGCGAGCCCGACGGCCGGCCGACCGACACCAACCCGACCGTGACGATCGCCGACTACGGGCCCGCCCCGATCGGCGTCCCGAACTTCATCATCGACAGCTTCTCGATCCCGCCGTTCCTGCTCCCGATCTACCAGGCCTGCGGGACCGAGTACGGGATCCCGTGGGAGGTCCTCGCCTCGATCAACCGGATCGAGACCGCGTTCGGCACGAACCTCAACGTCTCCTCCGCCGGCGCCGTGGGCTGGATGCAGTTCATGCCGGCGACCTGGAAGGCCTACGGGGTCGACGCCAACGAGGACGGCCGCAAGGACCCCTACAACCCGGTCGACGCGATCTGCGCCGCCGCGCGCTACCTGAAGGCCGCGGGCGGCCAGGAGGACTTGCGCCGCGCGATCTTCGCGTACAACCACGCCGACTGGTACGTGGACGAGGTCCTCCTCTACGCGCGCCAGTACGGCCGCATCCCCGACGACCTGATCGGGTCGCTCACCGGCCTCACGGAGGGCGCCCGCTTCCCGGTCGCCGCCAACGCCCGGTACGCGGACGACATCTCCGAGCGCAAGCTGCTCGAGCGCTCGAAGGCGGCGCGCAAGCAGGCGGGCAACGTCGCCCAGGTCATCCACAGCTCGCCCACGCGCCGCGGGATCAACATCTACACCCGCAAGAACGCCCCGGTCGTCGCGGTCAACGACGGGATCATCAAGCGCATCGGCAAGAACAAGAAGCTGGGCCGCTACATCGTCCTGCAGGACTCCTACGGCAACCGCTTCACCTACGCGCACCTGGGCCGCATCGCCGAGGTCTACCCGGCGCCGAAGCGCAGGACGCTGACCGCCAAGGACTTCCGCATCATCCGCCCGGACGACGACGCCGCGCCGACGCGCGCCGCGAGCCGGACCACCGAGCCCGCCCCGGAGAACGCCGCCAAGCGCGAGGAGCGGCGGGCCGACGGCCCGGTCAACACCGAGGACGCGCGCGAGCGCCTCTACGCCTTCCCCGAGCGCAAGGCGAACCTGAGCCGCGCCGACCTCACCGGCCAGCTCGACCGCCTGCTCGCCAAGCGCTTCCCGGGCTACGAGGCGTTCAAGGCCTACGTCGGCGGCATCCTGCGCTTCAACCGCAAGACGATGGAGATGCGGCCGCTGCGCGAGGGCTCGCGCGTCGTGGCCGGCACGGTCCTCGGCCGCGTCGGCAAGACCACCGAGCTCGCGCCGCACCTGCACTTCGCGATCAAGCCGGTGGGCCGCGGCGCCCCCTCGATCGACCCGAAGCCGATCCTGGACGGCTGGAAGCTGCTCGAGGCGACCGCGATCTACCGCGCCGCCGGCGACAACCCGTTCACGAAGTCGAGCGCCTCGGTCGGCCAGATCCTGCTGATGTCGAAGGAGCAGCTCATCAAGCGCGTGCTCAACGACCCGCGCCTCGAGATCTACTCCTGCGGCCGCCAGGACATCCGCACCGGCCAGATCGACCGCCGGGTGCTGGCGCTGCTCTCCTACCTGAGCCAGCGCGGCTACCGCCTGACGATCACCTCGCTGAAGTGCGGCCACTCCGTCTACACGTCGTCGGGCAACATCTCGCACCACTCGCTCGGCGGCGCCGTCGACATCGCGATGATCAACGGCATGCCGGTGCTCGGCAACCAGGGCCCCGGCTCGATCACCGAGTCGCTCGTGCGCGACATCCTGCGGCTGCAGGGCACGCTGACGCCCGACCAGGTGATCTCGCTCATGGACTTCGGCGGGCCGAGCTTCGCGATGGCCGACCACAACGACCACGTCCACGTGGGCTACGGCGCACGCTCCAGCCGCGGCGACAAGGGGGTCATCGAAGTCCTCAAGCCCGGCCAGTGGACGCGCCTGATCGAGCGCATCGCCGGCATCGAGAACCCCGAGGTCCCGACCACGCCGTCGCGCTGGGCGATCCCCACCAAGAAGGGCAAGAAGGCCGGCGGCAAGAAGGGCAAGGGCCACCGGGCCTCGCCCGCCCACGTCGGCGAGTAACGCTGGCCGAGCGGCCCTTCGGATTCGTCCAGGTCGAGCTCCCCGGTGAGCTCCCGGTCGACGACGGCCGCTACCCCGTGCGCGCGCCCGGCGCGGGCGCAGG
>PKER01000325.1 GCA_002919115.1 bacterium | reverse complement strand
CGGCCTCCGACGGGGCGGGCTCGATTCGCATCCCGGCGGCGTTCGTCGGCGTCTTCGGCCTCAAGCCGCAGCGCGACCGGGTCCCGCTCGCGCCGGCGCGCGACAACTGGCACGGTCTCACGGTGCTCGGCGCGCTCACCCGCACCGTCCGCGACACGGCCCTCTGGCTGGACGTGGCGGCGGCGCCCGCGGCCGGCCACAGCTTCATGGACGCGGTGCTGGCGCGGCCCACGCCGCTGCGGATCGCCTACTCCACCAAGGCGCCGCTGATCATGGCGCCGCCCAAGGTGAGCGACGAGGTCGCGGGCGCGGTCGAGAGCACGGCCGAGCTCCTGCGCGAGCTCGGCCACCGCGTCGAGCGCTGCGACCCCGACTGGGGCGCGATCGGGATCAACCTCGCGCCGCGGTACCTGAACGGCATCGCGCGGTCGGCGCGCTCCGCCCCCCACCCCGAGCGCCTCGAGAAGCGCACCCGGGGCCTCGTCCGCCTCGGCCGCCTGCAGGGCGGGCCGCTCCTGCGCCGCTCGCGCCGCCAGGAGCCGCGCGACGCGCGCCGCATGCTGCGCATCTTCAACGACTTCGACGTGCTGATCACGCCGGTCACCGGCGAGCCGCCGATCGAGGTCGGCCGCTGGGCGGGCAAGGGCGCGGTGCGCACGCTGCTCGGGATGACGCGGACCTTCCCCTTCTGCGCGCCGTGGAACCACTTGGGGGTGCCCGCCGCCTCGGTGCCCGCCGGCTTCACCCCCACAGGGCTGCCGCTCGCCGTGCAGCTCGTCGGCCGCCGCGACGACGAGGGCACGCTCCTGCGGCTTGCCGCCCAGCTCGAGGAGGCGCGGCCCTGGAACGACCGGCGCCCGCCGGTCTCCTAGCTACTTGCGCTTCGGGGGCAGCGAGAGCGCGTAGGCGACGCCGGTCTCGACCCACCCGGCGAGCTCCTCGTCGTCGGCCAGCCGCTCGCCCGAGACCACGACCACGTTGCGCGCGACCCGTCCGGTGAAGTCGAAGACGCGCGCGCCGGGCTCGGCCAGCGCCCGCTCGTAGTCCTCGGGATGGACGCGCACGAGCAGGTCGTCGCCCAGCATCCCGCAGGCCATGTTGCCGCGGAGCATCCACGCCACCCCGCCGAACATCTTGCGCTCGGCGAGCTCGTCGCCGTGGATCGCCAGGATGTCGCGGACGCGCTCCGCGGTCGCTTCGTCGTAGGCCACGCGCCGCCACGGTAGACCGAGCGGCGGCGCCGGTGCAAGCGGCTGCGGCGCCACCGGGCTAGCCGACGCGGTAGCGGACGTGGGTCACGCGCGGCGAGGAGACCACCTCGACCTGCTCGAGCGGCACGTAGCCGACGCCGTCGAGGAGGCGCCGCCCGCCGCCGAGCACGACCGGGGCGATGTGGAGGAAGAGCTCGTCGACGAGCCCCGCGCGCAGGTACTGCTGGACCGCCTCGGCGCCGCCGGCGAGCATCACGTCCGCGTCGCCCGCGGCCTCGCGGGCGCGCTCCAGGGCGGCCTCGATCCCGTCGGTCACGAAGTGGAAGGTGGTGCCGCCCTGCATCTCGAGCGGCTCGCGCGGGTGGTGGGTGAGCACGAACACGGGCACGTGGAAGGGCGGCTCATCCCCCCACCAGCCCCGCCACTCCCCGTCCCACGGGCCGGGCCCGCCGCCGAACATGTTGCGGCCCATGATGTAGGCACCGATCCCGCGCACCATGTCGTCCACGATCTCCGAGTCGGCACCGTCCTCGCCGCCTTCGTAGCCGTGCTGCTCGCGCCAGGCCCGGGTCCGCACCACCCAGTCGTGGATGCGTTCGCCGTTTCGGCCGAGGGGCTCCTCGAGCGAGGGGTTCGGGCCGGCCACGTAGCCGTCCAGGGACACCGAGATCTGGCATTTGAGTTGGCTCATGTCCCCTCTGACCAGCCGCGCGCCGGAAACTAATCGGTGATGCCGTCTAGGGGCCCGGCGGGCGGTCCTGCTCGGGCGGCACGGGCTCTCCGGGGTCGGGCTCCTCGCGGCGCTCGAGCGCGATCGTGTCCCTGCGGTCCACCCCGCCCTCCAGCTCGCGCCCGCGCTCGAGCTCGGCGTTGAAGGTGGCGCCGAGCAGCATCGCGATGTTCGTGATCCACAGCCAGACGAGGAAGATGATCACGCCGGCGAGCGCCCCGTAGGTGGCGTTGTATGAGCTGAAGTTCGAGACGTAGAAGGCGAACAGCCCCGACGCCGCGACCCAGATGGCCACGGCGAGCAGCCCGCCCGCGGTGATCCAGGAGAAGCCCTCGTGCTTCACGTTGGGCGCCGCCCAGTACAGCACCGCGAACATCCCGATCACGACGAGCGCGATCACCGGCCACTTGGCGATGTCCCACACGTCGAGCGCGGTCTGGCCGAGGCCGATCACGTCGCCGATCGCCTCGGCGACCGGCCCGGTGGCCACGACGGCGATCGCGCAGGCGGCGAGGAGGATCAGCATCACAGCGGTGACCGCGATCTGGAACGGCTTGAGCTTCCAGAACGGGCGGCCCTCCTCGACGTCATAGATGCGGTTCGACGCGCGCGAGAAGGCGCCCACGTAGCCCGAAGCGGACCACAGCGCGCCCCCGATGCCCAGGATCAGCGCGAACCCCGCGGCGCCGCTCGACTCGGAGATCGAGTTGATCGAGTTCGTGAGGATCTCGTTGGCGGGCCCCGGGGCGAGGTCGGCCAGGTTCTCGAGCAGCGGGTCAGTGGCGCTCGCGCCGACCAGGCCCAGGATCGAGACCAGCGCGATCAGCGCCGGGAAGATCGCGAGCACGCCGTAGTAGGTGAGCGCCGCCGCCCAGTCGGTGACCCCCGCCTCGCGGAACGTCGTGACGGTGCGCTTGAGCGTCTCCCACCAGGTCCGCGCGTTCAGGTCGCGGATCCTGGTGGGCGCGTGCGCGAGTCGTCCGCTCTGGGTAGCCATGGCGCGCGACTACCCCGGGCGGAGGGGCGCATAACTAGCCCGCGGGCTTCGTGAGGTCGAGCTCGTAGTACTGGTAGACGATCTCGGGCCCCCACTTCGTCGTGCGCTCCTCGCTGCGCACGCGGAAGCCGAGGTCGCGGTAGATGCGCGCGGCGACGCGCAAATCCGAGAACGTGTCGAGCTCGAGCTTGCGCATACCGAGCTCGCGCGCCCGCTCGACCGCCTCGCCCACCAGCCGGCGCCCGAGGCCCAGGCCGCGCACGCGCGGGTGCAGGAGCACCCAGCGGATGCGCCCCAGCCCGTCGCCCTCGTCGGTGAGCCCGACCGAGCCCGAGAACAGGCCGTTGCGCTCGACCAGCCAGGCGCCGCCGCCCTCGGGCCAGCCCTTGGCGAGCGCCGTCTCGACCGCGTTGCGAACCCCCGCGACGAAGCGCTCGTCCATCCCGTACTCGACCGGGTAGAGCTCCGCGTGCAGGGCGATGA
>PKER01000377.1 GCA_002919115.1 bacterium | reverse complement strand
ACGGCCCGCCGCCTGCGCGTCGCCCGGGGCCGGTGCGCGGGCCGTCCGGTGCCGAGCACCGCCCGCAGCGGGGCAAGGGTGTCCCCGGAGACCCGGCCCGACCACACCAGATCCCACAGCGCGGCGACGAGGGCGGCGTCGTCGAGCGACCCGACCCGGGTGGACAGGTCGCGGAAGAACAGCGCCCCGCCGCCGGACAGCGCGTCGAGCACCTGCTCGTGCAGCGGGGTCATGGTGATCTCGGCCGGCTCGGGCAGCAGCAGCGGCGCGGTGTCGGCGAAGTACAGGGCCACCCAGCCGTCACCGCCGGGCAGCGCCCCCTGGCCCGCCCAGATAACCTCGCCGGAGGCGGTGAGCTCATCCAGCATCGCCGGCTCGTAGCCGGGCACCCGGGCGGGCAGCACGAGCGTCTCCAGCGCCGAGGCCGGCACCGCCGCCCCCTGGAGCTGCTCGATCGCCTGATCGAGCTCCAGGTTGAGGTAGGCCTGGCGCCCGGCCTCGAAGCGCTCGCGCGGGACGATCTTGTGCAGGCCGCGCGGACGCACCTCCGAGTCGACCCGGCGGAAGCGCGCGCGCCACTTGAACCGCACGAAGGCGCGGTCGCCCACGCGCACGCGGTGCCACCAGTAGCCGCGCAGCTTCTCGAGGAAGTCCTGCGGCGTCGCCCGGCCGGTCACCACGTCGGCGAGCCCCTTCGGGTTGCAGTGGAAGCGGCACTCGATCGGCACCGAGTACAGCGTCGAATGGTGGTCGAGCAGCTCGGCCATGATGTGCGTGCCGCTGCGGCCCGTGCCGCCAACGAACACGATCGGCGTTGGTGTCTTCGGCTCGCTCGTCATCCCTTGTCCAGTTCTCGTTGGCGCCGGCGCTCGTAGGTGCGGCGCAGGAGCGGAGCGCAGGTTATCCCGTCCGCCTCCAGACGCTCCAGCGCGGCGCGGTAGCGGGCGTCGATGTCGGCCGCCTTGCGGGCGGAGATGTCGCGGCGCCAGCGCTCGAAATTGCCCCTGTCGGCCCGCATCTGGCCGAAGTAGAAGCGGCGCAGGCGCGGGCCCGGCCGCACCCCGACGAAGTTGGCGATCGGGACCAGGGCCCCGCGGCGCGGCCCCTCGACGAGCTCGTCGAGGCTGACCTCCAAGAACCGGCCCTCGGGGATGGCCCGCGCGCCGGCGTCGATCGCGCGGATCCGCTTCTCCCACCACTCGAGGCCCTGCCGGCGCGTGCGCGGGTAGACGAGCCCGCGCGTCTGCGAGACCCGCGACGCCGAGGCGTCGCGCCCGTCGCGGACCACGTGGATGAACTTCGCCTCCGGGAAGAGGCGCACCAGGGTCGGCGCCTGGGCGATGACGTCGCAGCTCTGCTCGACGATGCCGTGGAGCCCGCGGTCGCGCGCCCGCGCCATCAGCAGGTCGAAGAACAGCTGCCGGCAGGCGCCCTCGGGGTCGCCGTCGAACCGCTCGTCGAACGCGGCGAGCGCCGCGTCGTAGCGCTCCTTCGGGATGAAGCGGTACATGCCCCGCATCCGGTTGGTCTGGAAGCCCCGCCACCAGAAGCCCCGCATGCGGCGCAGGAAACGGCTCTTGGAGACCTCGCCCGCGAGCAGCGCCGGGAAGCCGTCGGGGTCGACGTGGAAGCGGCACTCGACGGGGATCGTGCAGTAGAGGCTGTTGCGGCCGATCAGCCGCGCGAGCACGTGCGTCCCGCTGCGCCCGGTGCCGCCCACGAACACGATCGGCGCGATCTCGTCGGGGCGCGTCGGGCGGTTCCGCTCGATGCGCGGCGGAACGTGCGTGACGTGCACAGGGCGCCGCTCGTCGGCGCCGATCGCGGCGTTTGCGGAATCGGTCTTGCTCATGGGGTTACCTGCCGGGAACCAGGCGATCGACGTACCGGCCGCAGGCCTCGCCGATGGGAACCTCCGTCGGCTCGGCCTCGGCGGTGAAGGTGAGGGTACCCAGCCAAACGCGCCGCTCTACCCCGAGCAGGCGCTGCAGGCCCGACGGCGCGGCCGCCCGGACCTCCACCTCGACGTCCTCGGGCACGTCGCCCGCCACCTCCACCTCGCCGGCGGGCCAGAACGCGCCGCGACCCTCCTGCGCGAGGTAGATGCCCTCCAGGGAGGGCGGCAGCTCGGCGACGGGCCTGCCGTTGGCGTACACGGTGAGCGGCACCTGGCTGTGGTACTGAAGCGAGATGCGCCAGCTCCCCGGCTCGAGCGGGACGCGCGCCGACGCGCCCCCGGGCGCCGAGAAGGCGCGCGCGGGCTCCCACGCGCCGTCCTCGAGCGCGACGGGCTCGGCGAGGACGATCGCCGTGCCGCGGCGCTGCGCGGCCCTCGCGTGCCGGTCCTCGCAGTCGAAGATCACGCCCGGGTCGCCGCCCTCGCCCGGCAGCACGAGCGTCGTCGGCCCGCGCCCGCTGCGCTCCCAGAGCACGTAGTCGCCGTCACGTGCGACCGGCCGCCAGTTGGGTGGCGGCGAGGAGGCGTAGGCCGCCGCGGTCGTGATCGCGTAGTCGAACGAGTCGAGCCGGCCCGTGCGCAGCGTGTCGAAGTCGGCCGCTCCGCCCAGCTGCCAGGCCTTCTGGGGCCGGGCGCCGACCTTCGGCGGGACGAACCCGGCGGGGCTCTGGATCAGCGTGTCCCGCAGGTAGTAGCCCGCGAACCGGTCCACGCCAAGAAAGACGAGCCGCTCGCCCGCGGCGCGCTCCGCCAGGCGCTCGAGGGCGAGCTGGCGCCCGTCGAAGCCCACGGGCGCCGCCCGCAGCGCGAGCAGGGTCGATCCGGCGGCGAGCACGGCGAAGAGCACCCCGACGGCCAGGCGCGCGACGCCGAGGCGATCGTCCTCGACGGGGACGGCACCCCGATCATCATCACCAAGGACGTCAGCACCACCGAGCTCTACCGGCCGACCGAGTTCGTGCCCAACAACCCCCCGGAACAGGGGGTCCCGTTGGAGCTGGTGGGTGAGTTCACCCCACCGGAGACCGACAGCAGCCACCCGTTCCTGCCGCCGGCGGCCGCCAGCCGCGTGATCACGGGGGGCGCCAACTCGCCGGACGGGTCCCGGGTGGTCCTGCGGACCTACACGGACGCGCTCGAGTTCGACGTGACCGACGGCGACGTGGTCGCCGCGATCACGGAGGGCGAGCCGCGGGTGACCCCTCTGCCGGGCGAGCCGATGGGCGAGGCGATCAGCTACACCCCCGACGGCGAGCGGTTCGTCACCGTCTCGGACTCGCCGCCGGCCGAGGTCGACCTCGGCGAAGGGTTCGTGCCGGTCATCCTCGCCTACACCCCGACCGCGCCGGCGCCGCCGTCACCGACGGGTGAGCCGGCGCCGCGGGAGGGCGGTTCGAGCGGTAGCTCGCTCTTCTCCCTCAACCCCGACACGATCATGCTCGCGATCGGCGCGGTCGGCCTGCTCGGCCTGGTCAT
>PKER01000379.1 GCA_002919115.1 bacterium | reverse complement strand
AGGCGGGGCGGCTGGGCGCGCGCCCTCGCGGTCCTCGCGCGCAGCGGCGCTCACCGCGGCGAGCACGAGCACCCCGGCGCCCACCGAGATGAAGATGTCCGCGAAGTTGAACGAGGGCCAGGCGGGAAAGTCGATGAAGTCGACCACCGCGTCCTGGCGTACCCGGTCGGCGAGGTTCCCGACAGCGCCCCCGATCAGCATGCCGACGGCGAGCCACGCCCACGGCCGCCGCACATCGAGGGCGAACCACACGAGCACGGCGCCGAGCGCGGCGAGCGTGATCGCGATCACGAGCCCCTTGGACCCGCCGCCCAGAAAGCCGAACGCGACGCCCCGGTTGAGGACGTGCACGAGGTCGAGGAACGGCAGGACCTCGATGCGCTCGCCGCGGTCGATGCCCGCCGAGACTGCGGCCTTGGTGACCTGGTCGATGGTGACGACGATGGCCGCGACCGCCAGCGCCCCGCCCCACGCCGCTGCGCGAGTCGCGGGCCTCACGACGAGATCAGGCCGACCACGAGCGACTGCGCGAGCACGAGCACGATGATCGCGAGGATCGGGCTCAGGTCGAGGCCGAGGCCGCCCAGGTTGAGCGTCGGCAGCACGCGCCGGAAGACGTTCAGGTAGGGGTCGACCGTCTCCTCGACGAAGCCCGTCACCGCGCGCAGCGGCCGGTTGTACGGCAGGGGCCGGAACTGCTGCACCCACGAGAGCACGATGCGGGCGATGATCAGCACGAAGTAGACGGTGAAGAGCGCGTTGACGTAGGCCGCGACGTCGTCGCGGGTCAGGGCGACCAACAGGCTCAACGGAACCGCTCCAGGGACGCCTCCACGGCCGCCCTGATCGCATCCGTGACCCCGTGCTCGGCGAGCGCGTCGAGCCCGGCCTCGGTGGCCCCGCCCGGGGGCGCCACCGCCCGGCGAACCGCCTCCGGGTCGCGCTTCTCGAGCAGCGCTGCGGTGCCGGCGAAGGTCTCGCGGACGACGTGCGCGGACACCTCGGGGTCAAGCCCCTCGTCGACGCCGGCGTTCGCGAGGGCCTCGGCGAAGAGCGCCACGTACGCGGGCGCGCAGGACATCACGGCCATCGCCGCGTCGATGCGCTCCTCCGGCAGCTCCACGGCCACGCCGAGCGCCTCGAGCCAGCCGACGAGGGTTGCCCGCAGCTCGCCCTCCATGCCAGCGCCCGCGGCCCAGCAGAGCACGCCCCGCCGCACCTCGACGGGCTGGTTGGGCATCACGCGCAGCACCGGGACGCCGGGGAACGCCGCCCCGATCCGCTCGAGCGGCGTGGCCGCCATGACCGAGAGGATGGCGGGCGCCCGGCCGTCGAGCTCGCGCGCCACGTCCTCGAGCGCCGCCGGCTTCACCGCGAGCAGCAGCACGTCGGCGTCGTCGCGCAGCGCGCCCAGCGACGGGCGCGTCTCGCCGCCCACGGCGTCGGCGAGCGCCTCCGCCTTGGCGGCGTCCAGGTCGCAGAACAGCATGCGCTCGGGGCCTTGGTCGGCACCGGCCCAGCCTCGGGCCATCGCCGCGGCCATGTTCCCTGCGCCTGCGAACCCGATGATCACGCGCTGCAGACTAATGGGCGACGCTCGGCCGCGACGGATCGATCAGGACTGGTTGAAGAAGCCCTTCTCGACGAGGCGCGCGGTCTGCTCCGCCGAGACCTCGACGTTGCGCGGCGTGAGCATGAAGGTCTTGTCGGCGACCTTCTGCATCCCCCCGTCGAGCGCGTAGGTGAGCCCGGAGGCGAAGTCGATGAGGCGCTTCGCCAGCTCCGCGTCGGTGGTCTGCAGGTTGAGGATCACCGGCACGTCGCGCTTGAAGCGGTCGGCGACCTCCTGGGCGTCGTTGAAGCTTGTGGGGTTGACCAGGTGCACGCGAACGTCGGCGCCTCCTCCGCCGCCGGCGACTGGACGCAGGTTTCGCCGGCGCGGCGGCTCATCGTCGGCGAAGATGTCGTCGATCTCGTCCTGGCTGCGGCGCCGATCCCCAAGCCGCGCGACGGTGGCGGTCCGCGGCGCGGGCGACTCATACTGCGAGCGCTCAGTGGTCGCGTAGCTGCCCGTCTCGGGCTCGTACAGATCGGGCTCCTGATACTCGGGATCCTCGGCGAGGCCGAAGTACACGAGCGCCCGGTGCCATGTGTCTCTCAAGGACATCTCAGATGCCGAAGTTCGCTGCTACGAGCGGATTTCCTTTCCCCGATTATGAGAAGTCGAATCGGCCGGGCGCAAGGCCGCGGAGCCGAGGCGGATGATCGTCGCCCCCTCCTCCACCGCGACGGGCCAGTCCTGGCTCGTGCCCATGGAGAGGTGCCGCAGGCCGTGCTCGGCGGCGAGCTCGGCGAGGCGGGCGAAGTACGGGCGCGAGGTCTCGGGGTCGGTGGTGAACGGCGGCATCGTCATCAGCCCGACCACCCGCACCGGGCAGCGCGCGATGAAACCGTCCAGCTCCTCCGGCGCGACGCCGGCCTTGGTCTCCTCCCCGGAGACGTTCACCTGCACGAGCACCTCGGTGTCGGGCGAGGCGTGACGCTCGAGCTGTGCGAGCGCCGAGTCCGTGCAGACCGAGTGGATCAGCCGCACGCGCGGCAGGATCGCCTTCACCTTGCGGCTCTGCAGGGTGCCGATGAAGTCGAAGGTGAACCGGTCCCCCCAGCGCTCCGCCTTTGCCTCGAGATCCTGCTGTCGGTTCTCGCCGACGAGCGTGACGCCGGCCTCGGCTAGCGCCTCGAACTCGTCGATCGGGACGTACTTCGTGGCGATCAGGATCTCGACGTCGTCCCCGGCGCGCTCGCGCACGCGCTCGAGGTTCTCGCGGACGACGGCCGGATCGATTCCTGTGATCAGCTCTCGCGCCATATGACTCCAGCTTGACGACCAGTCTTACCCGAGTCGCGGCGGTGCGAGAAGAACAGCTCGGCGCTGCAGCTCGTGCAGTGCCCGGCGCGCTCGATCTGCGCGACGCCCGCCGCGCGCAGCTGCCGGGCGGCGATCTCGGGCAGGTCGAGGTTGCGCCCCTGCGCCACCCCCTCGCCGAGGTGGGCGAACTCGGCGAGCACCTCCTCCCCCACCTCGTAGCAGCACGGGCCGATCCCTGGGCCGATTGCGGCGGCGGTCGCCCCGACCGCGCGCACGCCCCGCTCGATCAGGTTCGCGGCGAGGCCGCGCCAGCCGCAGTGCAGCATCGCGACCCCGCCGGGCCCCGAGAGCGCGACCGGCAGGCAGTCGGCCACGATCACCATCGGCGCGAGCCCAGGCTCGGCCGTCGCGTGCGCGTCGGCCTCGGGGGCGCCGACCGGGCTCAGGTAGGGATCGTGCGCCTGGGCGCGGTCGTGCCAGGCGAGCTCCGCGCCGTGCACCTGGCGGCCGACCAGGAGCTCGCCGGTCCTGCGGCCGAGCGCCTCGGCGAGCCGCTCGCGGTTGG
>PKER01000380.1 GCA_002919115.1 bacterium | reverse complement strand
CGCTCGGCCTCCTCGATGTAGTGGGTCGACATGAGGATGGTCGAGCCCTCCTTGCGCAACCCGTCGATCAGCGACCACAGCTCGGCGCGAATCTGCGGGTCCAGGCCGACGGTGGGCTCGTCCAACAGGACCAGCGGCGGGCGGTGGACGAGGCCGCGGGCCAGGAGCAGGCGGCGGCGCATGCCGCCGGAGAGCTTGTCGACGGCGTCGCGCCGGCGATCGGTGAGCCGGGCGATCGCGAGCGCCCGCTCGACCGCCTCGCCCACGTCTGGGACGCGATAGAGCCGCGCGAAGACCGCCAGGTTGTCCTCGACCGTGACGTCGACGTCGAGGTTGTCGAGCTGCGGAACGACGCCCATCTGCCCGCGCGCGACCTTCGCCTCCCGGGGCAGCTCGTGGCCCAACACGCGGATCGTGCCCTCGTCCGCGATCGCCTGCCCGGTGAGCATGCGCATCGTCGTCGACTTGCCGGCGCCGTTCGGGCCGAGCAACCCGAGGCAGATCCCGCGCGGTACCTCCAGGTCGAGGCCGTCCACGGCGGTGATCTCGCCGAAGCGCTTGACGACCCCTCTGAGCTCGATCGCGGACATCGCGGCGAGTTAGGTAAGCAGAGCGGCGCCCCGGCCGCGCTCCGCCCGCTCGCCTCAACACCTGGACCAGGCAGCGCGCGCCCTATTTGCGGTCCCACGAAAAGCGGGCGATGGAAGGGTGTGAGACGTCTCCTTTCCCTTCTCTCCCTCCCGATCGCCCTGATCGCAGCCGCGGCGCCCAGCGCCGCGGCTGCGGGCGATTACTACCTGAGCCATCACGAGCCGCGCTCCGCGAAGCCAAAGGGCTCGGTCCTCGTCCTGATCCACGGAGGCGGCTGGCGCGGCGACCTGCGGAGCTTCGCCGACTCCCTGATGTACTCGTACATCGACGATCTCACCCGCTGGGGCCATCGCGTCTACAACGTCGGCTACCGCTCAGGCGGGGCCTCTCTGCCCGACGTCCGCGACGCGATCGATCGCGTCAGCCGGACCCATCGCAAGGCGCCCATCTGCCTGGCCGGCGAGTCCGCGGGGGCGCATCTGGCACTGGTCGCCGCGAAGCGCTCGAAGCGGATCAAGTGCGTCGTCGACATCGCGGGCCCGCCCGATCTCCTCGACCCCGGCCCCCGTCCAAACGCGAGCCGCCTCACGGAGCTCGCTGCCTCGGCGTTCGGCGCGAACCGGCACGCTCGACGCGGCGAATGAGTTCCGCCGCGTCGCACGCGATTTCCTGGCTCGCCGGCTACAGCGCTAGGGCTACGCGAAGTCGTCCGGCGTGATCGCCGGCTTCCCCGCCTCGTACAGCCACTGCTGGAAGTAGTCCTCGAGCAGCTCGAGGCGCTCGCCCTCCAAGCCGCTCATCTCGAGCGCGAGATCGACGACGTCCTCGCTCGTCACGTTCTGGTAGGCGAACCGGTCGCAGAGCTCGCGGGCGAACCTGAAGAATTTCGCGTTGCCCACGATCTGGCGATACCCCTCGTAGGTCAGCGCGCCACGGGTATAGGTCGGGAACTCGGCGAAGAGCATCGACGGGTCGCCGTTGAGCTCGGTCGGGATGGTGTTCCATCTGGTCGGATTCGAGGTGCTCGCATACTCCACGGCGAACCGCTCGGCCGGCGAAATGGCTCCACCGTCGGCATGAGACCACGCCCACGAGCTCCACGTCGCCCAGCCCTCCTGGAACCACAGGTCGTTCCAGTTGGCGATCGTCACCGCGTTGCCGAACCACTGATGGGCGAGCTCATGCATGTGCGTCCCCTCGCTCACAAAGAGGGAGGAGTAGTGGGGTTTGGTCTGTACCTCCAGCGCGTATCCCACCCCCGTAGTCACATCGACGACAGCCCCACCTGAGTCGAACGGATAGAACCCGTACCGCGCGCTCAGGAAGTTGATCATGTCCTCCGTCCTGCCGAGCGACGTCGTGATCTGGTTGACCTGGCTAGTGCTGGCGGTCACGTCGATGCCCTCGTACAGGGGCAGCTCGCGCTCGGTAACCGCCTCGGTGATCGTGCGTTCCGTGAAATCGAAGTCGCCGGTTGTCGCGGTGGCCAGGTAGGTCGCGGTCGGGTCGTCCTCGGACCAGCTCCAGGTGACCGTCCCGTCGCCGTTCGGCTCGTTCGAGACCAGCTCGCCCACGCCGAACGCGACCTTGCCGTCGGGGACGGTGATCCGGGTGTCGAACGTCGCCTTGTCGGTCGGGAAGTTGTTGCTCGGGAACCAGCCCTGGGCGCCGATCGGCTCGTTCACCACGAACGCGCCGTCACACGCTCCGCCCGAGGTGCAGGCAGGTATCCAGCCCTCCACCGCCCCATCTGGGTCCGTGATTTTGACCGGCTCCCCCTCATACTCGATTCGCACCTGGAATTCCGCGCCGTCCTCGATGCCGGCGGCCGGGACGACCACGAGCTTCCACGGCTGGGTGCCGCCGGCCAGCGCGGGGGTCGCGGGGATCTGCTCGAAGCTTGCGGGGACACCGTCGACCGTCACCTCGGTCACGTCGAGGTCCTGAAAATCCAGGGAAAACTCGGAGAGGTTCTGTGTCGCCCGCGCCCGGATCGTCGTCGCCGTGCCGGGCTTGAATACGTTGTTCACCGGGTCGTAGTCGAGCTCGATCGTGTAGTGGAGGGCGTCGTAGCCGCCGTTTCCGATCTGTGGGAAGAGCTCGTCGCCCAGGCTACGGCCGCCCGGGGTGAAGTCGGGCCCCACATCGATCGCTCGCTTGCGGACCTTGCACACCGCCTTGCCCTTCCGGCCTTGCTTGCGGACGCACGCTACGAGGTAGTACTGCCCCGGCGCCAGCGACGCCGGCAGGCCGCCGGCGATCCGGAACCTGCGCTGCTTGTCGGGGCGCACGGGAGCCGTAGTCGTCCGGCCAAGCCGGACCGAGCCCTCCTTGGCCGCGGGCCTGCTGCTGAGGGTGGCCGTGACCTTGGCGGCTGCGGCGCGCTTACCGCGGTTGACGACCTTCCCCTTGACGGTGAGAGGGTCGCCCGGCGCGATAGTTGCAGGGGGCCGTTCGAGTTGCGCTACGCGCAGGTTCGCTTTGCCCTTCGCCGCGCCCGCCGCGGTCGGGCCGATCAACGCCAGCGCCGCCAGCGCGAGCCCTGCTAGGACGCAGCGCTGCCCGACGAAACCACCACCTGCGATGTCATCCCCTCTCTGTCTTCTCCCTCGTGGGGAGTGCGCCCCGCCGCGGGGCGGGGGCATCCTAGCAGAGTGGGGGCCGCGTTGCCAGTGGTTCAGGCAGGTGGCATCCCGATTGCCAGATCACGCTCGACGAGCGCGACCTCCCGCTCAACAGCTGCCGTCCGGGCTAGGTGAAGTCGTCCGGGAGGATCGTCGGCTTCTCGCCCTCGTACAGCCACTGCTGGAAGTACTCCTCCAGCAGCTCGAGGCGCTCGCCCT
>PKER01000208.1 GCA_002919115.1 bacterium | reverse complement strand
GAGACCGCCGCCGAACTCGCCGAGGCCGCGCGCGCCGAGTTCGAGGCGTGCGACGTGCTGCTCATGGCTGCCGCCGTCGCCGACTTCCGCCCGGCGGACGCTGCCGCGGGCAAGATCGCCCGCGAGGGCACGGACGGTCTCGAGCTGCGGCTGGAGCCGACCGAGGACGTGCTCGCCGGGCTCGCCCGGCGGCGCCGCCCGGGCCAGGTGCTGTTCGGGTTCGCCGCCGAGCACGGCGCCGAGGCGATCGAGCGCGCCCGCGCGAAGCTCGAGCGCAAGGGCGTCGACGCGATCGTCTTCAACGACGTCTCGCGCTCCGACATCGGGTTCGACGCGGAGCACAACGAGGTGACCATCGTCGAGCGCGACGGCGAGCACCGCGTCGAGCGCGCGACCAAGGACGAGGTCGCGGCCGCGGTGCTCGACCGCGTCGAGGCGGTGCGCGCCGCCCCCTAACCCGGTTTGGCCCCCTGGGGTGTGGTCGGCCGAACGCCCGCCCGGACGAGGTGTCACGGATTCCGCGCTCGCGGCGCGCGGACGGCCGATCGGGAAGGGGTGCCACCCGGCCCCGTCCCTACACTGGGTTACGTGGCCGACGATCGCGAGCGCACCGAGGACCTGGGGGAGGAGAGCACGTACCGCCTCTACCGGCGGGGCGTCGAGCTGCTCGAGGACGGCGCCTTCAGCGAGGCGACCGTGCCCCTCGCCGAGGCCGCCCGGCGAGCCCCGGAGAAGAGCTCGGTGCGCGAGGCGCTGGGCCGCGCCTACTTCCGCAACCGACAGTACGCCGAGGCGGTGGCCGAGTTCGAGGCCGTCGTCGCGACCCATCCGGTCAACGACTTCGCTCACTTCTGCCTCGGCCGCGCGCTTTCCTTGACCGGCGAGCCGGAGCGGGCCCGCCACCACCTGGCGCTGGCGTCGAATCTGCAGCCGCAGCGGCGCGACTACCGCCTCTACCGGGACCGCGCCCGCCGGGCCGCGTAGCGACAGGGGGAGAGCTGGGTGCGAGCGCTCGTCCAGCGCGTGCAGCGGGCGTCCGTGACCGTCGACGGGGAGCGGATCGCCGAGATCGGCGAGGGCTTCCTCGTGCTCCTCGGCGTGACGCACGCAGACGACGAGGCGGTCGCGGACAAGCTCGCCGACAAGGTGCGCAACCTGCGGGTCTTCCCCGACGCCGACGGCCGCATGAACGAGCCCCTCGGCGAGCGCGAGGTGCTGGTCGTGAGCCAGTTCACCCTGTACGGGGACACGCGCCGGGGCAACCGCCCGAGCTTCGTGGATGCCGCCCCTCCCGAGCAGGCCGAGCGGCTGTACGAGCGCTTCCGCGAGCGGCTCGGCGCGCAGGGCGGGAGGTTCGGCGCCCACATGCTCGTCGAGCTGGTGAACGACGGCCCGGTGACGCTCTTGCTCGAGGCCTGAAGGGGCCTTCCGGCGAGCCTACCCACGGCTATACTCGAACGGACCTCCTGCGAGTACCCGAACCCTTATGAGGTGGGCCCGGGCCCACCATTTTTTTGGCTTGAAGCGGGTGCCCGGAGGGGGTTACATGGAGGGGCGGCACATTATGAGCGATACGCAGAGACTTCAGGAGACGATCGAGAGCAGGCTTCGGGCGTTCGACCCGCAAGTCGAGCTGATCGCGCTCGAGCGCCCCGCGCACGGGTCGCTGCGGCTCCGCATCGACCATCCGGACGGGGTCGACCTGGCTCTCTGCGAGCGCGTCACCGACGCGCTTCGGGACCTCCTCGAGCAGTACTCGCTCGAGGTGTCCTCACCCGGCGCGGACCGCCCGCTCACGAAGCCCGAGCACTACCGACGCTTCATCGGCCGGCGGGTGCGCGTGCGCACCCGCGAGGCCATCGGGGGGCAGCGCAATTTCACGGGGACGCTCACCGGCGCCGAGGGCGACGCGGTCGAGCTCTCCTCTGATGGCGGTGCCGTGCGGATCCCGCTGGCCGGGATCAGCCGCTCGAACCTGGTACCGGAGGTCTGATGAGCGAGATTCGTTGCGAGAGGAACGCAGCCCCCGTGGCAACGTCCAAGAAGTCTGGAGGTAAGCAGTGAGCCGCGAGCTCGTCGACGCGATCAGGGAACTCGCCACCGAGAAGGGGATCGACTCAGAGACCCTGATGACGGCGCTCGAGGATGCGCTGCTGTCCGCGTACAAGAAGACCCCCGGGGCGGCCCGCTACGCGCGCGTCGAGCTCGACCGTGACACCGCGGACTTCCGCGTCTACGAGCTGATCCTCCCCGAGGAGCTCGAGCGGAAGCTGCTCGCCGAGGTGGCCGAGCAGCGCGAGCGCGAGATCGACCCGGAGACGGGCGAGCTGCGCGAGCCCGAGGAGCCCGAGCTCGACCCCGAGATGCTCGCTCCCTACGAGGACCAGATCGAGACGCGCGACGTCACCCCCGAGGACTTCGGGCGCATCGCCGCGCAGACCGCGAAGCAGGTGATCCTGCAGCGCGTCCGCGAGGCCGAGCGCCGGATGATGTTCGAGGAGTACCAGGACCGCGTCGGCGAGCTGGTCACCGGCATCATCCAGCAGTCCGACAACCGCTACACGCTCGTGCAGCTCCGCGAGCGCGTCGAGGCGCTCCTGCCGCGCTCCGAGCAGGTCTGGAACGAGCGCTACGACCACGGCATGCGGATCAAGGCCGTGATCACCGACGTCTCGGCAGAGGGCAAGGGCCCGAGCATCGTGGTCTCGCGCCGCAGCCCGGAGCTGATCAAGCAGCTGTTTGAGCTCGAGGTGCCCGAGATCGCCGACGGCCTCGTCGAGATCGTGGGCGTGGCGCGCGAGCCGGGCTTCCGCTCGAAGATCGCGGTCGTCTCGCACGCCGACGGGGTGGACCCGGTCGGCGCCTGCGTGGGCCCGCGCGGCTCGCGCGTGCGCATGGTCGTCTCCGAGCTGCGCGGCGAGAAGATCGACATCATCCCCTACAACGAGGAGCCCGCCCGCTTCGTCGCCAAGGCCCTCTCGCCGGCGCGCGTCCGCGAGGTCATCGTCGACGACGAGACCAAGGAGGCGACGGTCGTCGTCCCCGACGACCAGCTCTCCCTGGCGATCGGCCGCGAGGGCCAGAACGCGCGGCTCGCCGCGAAGCTCACCGGCTGGAAGGTCGACATCGTCTCCGAGACCGAGTTCAGCCAGCAGGACGACATCGGCGCCTTCGAGGAGGAGGAGCAGGCCGACGGCCGCTGCGCCGCGGTGCTCTCCGCCGGCCGCCGCTGCCCGAACGCCTCGCTGCAGGGCTCGCGCTACTGCGGCCTGCCCCAGCACCAGGCGCTGGCGCGCTTCAGCACGAACCAGGTCAACGTGCTGGCCTCGCTGAGCGACGACGAGATCGCGACGCTCGCCGACCCGGACGCCGACGAGGGCGTCGTCGCGGAGCTCGTCGAGCGCGCGGAGGCCGCCTTCAAGGAGGCCGAGGAGGCCGCC
>PKER01000322.1 GCA_002919115.1 bacterium | reverse complement strand
AGGGCCAGATCGGCCCGCTGCCCGACGTCGCCCAGGCCCTGAGGACGATCGAGGTCGACCCGCCCCGGGCCGAGGCCGAGCTCCTTGGCGATCGAGTGGCGATCTCCGCCGACGACGGCTGGGGGAGCGGGGTCGACCGGATCGAGTACCGGGTCAACTACCGCGGCCGGATCGGCCGGTGGCGAAAGTACACGGAGCCCTTCGTCCCGACGAGGGCCGGCGAGATCGTCTACCGGGCCGTGGACGAGAACGGCAACGCAAGCAAGCCCGAAAGGCTGCTCATCGACCCCGACCTTTTGGCGCCCCTGCCGGAGACCCGCATCAAGGTCAAGCCGAAGCGGCCCGTCGCGCGCGGCAAGCGCCGTGCAAAGGTGCGCGTCGTGCTCACGTCGTCGAGGCCGCGCTCGACCTTCCGCTGCCGGCTCGACAAGCGAAGGTGGCGCTCCTGCAAACCGAGGTTCGCCTACCGCCTCAAACCGGGCCGGCACGTGATCAGGGCATACGCCATCGACGCCCTGGGCGACGCGGACCCGACACCCGCCAAGGTCCGGGTCAGGGTCAGGGCAAAGCGGGGGCGCTGAGCGGTCGCCAGTCGCCCGTCGCCGGCTAGGCAGCTCTGAGGAGTTCGGCGAGGACGACCGCGTTGTTGTGCTCTCGGTCGCGGGCTCCGTAGACGAGCGTAAGCGTTCCCTCTTGCGCGCGCCGGCGTAGCTCGGCGAGCTTTTCGGGGTGGCCCTCGAGTTCCGCGCGGTAGCGCGCTCGGAACTCGTCGAAGCGCGCGGGGTCGTGGCCGAACCACCGGCGCAGCTCCGCGCTCGGCGCGAGGTCGCGAGCCCAATCGTCAATCCGCAGCTCTTCCCGCTTGACGCCGCGAGGCCAGACGCGGTCGATCAGCACCCGATAGCCATCGCTTGCCGCAGGTGGGTCATAGGCGCGCTTGATGCGAACGTCGGTTGCCACACGGACGGTTTGCCCCGCGGCCGGGGCCCGGTAACTCGCGACGGGTGGCGCTCGACTCAGCCGGGCCGCGTCTTGATGGGGATCCCGGTGCCGATCGTGCTGATCGCCGCCGGGCTCGGCCTGCTCGACTGGGGCCCACCGGCTCGCGCGCGTCCGGTTCCGCGAGTCCGCGGTTTCGACGAGGGGGTCGTATGAATCGCGGAGTGAGTCCGCGATTGCGACGATGGGGTCGTCGTTATCGCGGATTCGCGGTGCGCGGATCGGTGCCTATGTGATACATAGGCGCCATGAGCGAGGACCAGGGGTTGCTCCTAGGCGAAGCGGCGCGGGCGATCGGGGTCAGCGCCGACACGTTGCGGCGTTGGGACCGCGAGGGGAAGCTGCGCACGGTGCGCGACTCGGCCAACCGGCGGCGGGTGCCGCGCAGCGAGGTCGAGCGGCTCGCCCGCCACCCGGAGCGCCACCGGGTCGGCGACTCGCTCTCGGCGCGCAACCGGTTCCCGGGCGTGGTGCGCTCCGTTGAGGTGGACGGCGTGATGGCGCTGGTCGAGATCGAGGCGGGGCCGTTCCTCGTGACGGCGGCGGTCACGCGCGACTCGGTCGAGGAGCTCGGGCTGGCCCCGGGCGTGCCCGCGACCGCCGCCGTGAAGGCGACGTCGGTGATGGTCGAGAGGACCGGGGGTTGATCCGGCTTGGGGCCTGCGCGATGGCCGGGTGCGCGCTGCTGGCGGCGGCCTGCGGCGGAGACGAGGGCGAGCGGCCGGCGCTCGTGATCGCTGCGGCGGCGTCGCTCACCGAGGCGCTCGAGGCCTGCGCCGAGGAGGCGGGCGACGGGCTCGGGGCGGAGCTGCGCTTCTCGTTCGCGGGCTCGGACGAGCTCGCCGCGCAGATCCGCCAGGGCGTCCCCGTCGACGTCTTCGCCGCCGCCAACACCCAGCTTCCTGACGACCTCCACGCCGAGGGCCTGCTGGAGGAGCCGGTCGAGTTCGCGACGAACGAGCTCGTGCTCGCGGCGGCGCCGGGCGCCGGGATCGGCTCGTTCGCCGACGCCGCGCAGCCCGGCGTGGTGCTCGTCACCGGGTCCGAGTCCGTTCCGGTGGGCGCCTACACAGAAGCGGCGCTCGACCGTCTGCCTGAGGCGCAGGCCGAGGCGATCCGCGCCAACGTGCGCTCGCGCGAGCCCGACGTGAAGGGCATCGTGGGCAAGCTCACGCACGGGGCGGCGGACGCGGGATTCGTATACGCGACGGACGTGCGGGCCGCAGGCGATCAGCTCAGGCGGATCCCGCTGCCCGAGCGCGCGCAGCCGGTGGTGGCGCTCGCCGCCGGGGTGGTGAGCGCCGCGCGCCGGCCCGGGCTCGCGAGCCGCTACGTGGAGGGGCTCACCGAGGGGCCGTGCGCGGAGGCGCTCGCGGACGCGGGCTTCGGGTCGCCGTGAGCTCCCGGAGCGCGTTCGCCCTGCTGCTCGGCCTGTGCGCCGGCGTCGTCGTGCTCTTCCTCGCGCTGCCGGTGGTCGCGATCTTCGTCGACTCCAGCCCCGGCGCTCTGCTTGCGAGCCTGTGCGAGGAGGGCGCGCTCGACGCGCTCTGGCTGAGCCTGCGCTGCACGGCGATCGCGACCGCCATCATCCTCGTCGTCGGCACGCCCGCCGCGTACCTGCTCGCCACGCGCTCGTTCCGCGGGAGGGCGGCGGTGATCACCGCGATCGAGCTTCCGCTCGTCCTGCCGCCCGCGGTAGCGGGGATCGCGCTGCTCGCGGCGCTCGGGCCCTCGGGCATCCTCGGCGGCGCGATCGAGGCGGCGGGCATCCGGCTCTCGCTCGCGACCGCGGGCGTGGTGGTAGCGCTCGTGTTCGTCGCCGCGCCCTTCTACGTGCGCCAGGCGATCGCCGCCTTCGGCGCGGTCGACCGCACGCTGCTCGACGCCTCGCGCACGCTCGGGGTGTCGGAGGCGGGGAGCTTCGTGCGCGTGATGATCCCCGCGGCCGCGCCCGGCCTCGCCGCCGGCACGGCGCTCGCGCTCGGGCGGGCGCTCGGCGAGTTCGGCGCGACGCTCATGTTCGCGGGCTCCTTCCAGGGGATCACGCAGACCGTCCCGCTCGCGATCTACGACCGCTTCGCAACCGACTTCGACGCGGCGCTCGCGCTGTCGGCGGTGCTGGTCGCGGTCTCGGCGGCGATCCTGCTCGCGGTGAAGCTGCTCGCGCGCGGCGAGCCGCTGGGCGGCTGGGGGACGAGGTGAGCGCCGTGCTGAGCCTCGCCGCGCGCACGACCCTGGGCGACGTGGAGCTCGACGTGGAGCTCGAGGTGGCGCCGGGCGAGTGCCTCGCGCTCGCCGGGCCGTCGGGCGCGGGCAAGACGAGCGTGCTGCGCGTGGCCGCGGGGCTCTTGCGCCCGCGGTGGGGGCGGGTCGCGGCGGAGGAGCGCGTGTGGCTCGACACCGAGCGGGGCGTGGACGTGCCGCCCGAGGAGCGGCGCTGCGGCTACGTCTTCCAGGACTACGCGCTCTTCCCGCACCTGA
>PKER01000389.1 GCA_002919115.1 bacterium | reverse complement strand
CGGCGGCCGCGCGGCGCCCCGCACCTCGCGCCGCAGCCGCAGCCGCCCGCGCACGGACCCCAGATCGCGGTCGATCACGGCCTTGCCCGCGTACACCACGGCGTCGGTCGCCAGCGCCCGGGCGCGCTGGCCCAGCGAGAGGCTGCGCCCGTAGCGCCAGTGCAGGTATCCGCGCGCGTACGCGAGCAGCTCGTTCTTGGCCGCGCTGCGCGCGCCCAGGGTGGCCGAGTGGTGGTGCCAGACGAACGCGTCGGGAGCGACCGCGCACGACATCCCGGCGAGCCGCATGCGCAGCGCCAGGTCCGCGTCCTCCAGGTAGGCGAAGATCCGCTCGTCGAAGCCGCCCACCGCGGCGAAGGCCTCGCGCGCGTAGCCGCCCGCGCCGCCGCTCGGGCCCAGCGGCTCCACCCGCAGGCCGGGCAGCTCCTCGAAGGCGGCCCCGTGCGCCGCGTCGTATGGGTTGAGGCTGCGGTCGAGCTCCACGCCCAGCGACTCGACCTCGCCGCTGGGCGCGCGCAGGCACGCGGCCACCATCTCAGCGCCCGTCGCGGCGAAGCGGTCGCGCACGCGCTCGACGAAGCGCTCGTCGGCGACCGCGTCGTTGTTGAGGAGCACGAGCAGGTCCGCCTCCGACTCGCGCGCGCCGCGGTTGAGGGCGGCGCCGAACCCGTAGTTGCGCTCCAGGGCGACGACGCGCACCTCGGGGTACTCGGCCGCGAGCACCTCCCGGCTGCCGTCCGTGGAGGCGTTGTCGACCACGCAGACGGAAGCGGGGGCGGTCTGGCGGCGCAGGGAGTCGAGGGTCGCGCGCAGGCTGTCGATGCGGTTGTGGTGCGGGATGAGGACCTCGACGGTCGGCGCGGCGCTCACCGCCGCCCACCGCCCCAGAGCATGCGGGGCTCGCGGCAGAAGAACCGCGCCAGGCTCGCGACGTGCTGGCGGCGCGCCCACGAGCTGACCACGCTCGCCGACGGCGCGCTGCTCGCGCGCGCGTAGCCGTGCACGGCGGTCACGGCGGGCTCGATCCACACCTCCCAGCCGGCCCGCGCCACCCGCCGGCAGTAGTCGGCGTCCTCCATGTACAGGAAGAAGCTGTCGTCCCAGCCCCCGACCTCGTCGAAGGCGGAGCGCCGCAGGAGCATCGCGGCGCCGATCACCCAGTCGACGATCCGGGCGGACGGCGACGAGGACGGCTCCAGGTAGCGCTCGTAGCTGCGCCGCAGCGCGGCGATCCGTCCGAGCCCGGTCGTGCTGCCGAGCATCGCCGTGACCGTGGGGAAGCGCCGGGCGGAGACCTGCGGCTCCCCGTCGCGGCCGACGAGCCGCGGGGCGACGACGGCCGCGCGGGGGCGCGTGTCCAAGAAGCGCTGGAGGGCGGCGACCCCCTCGGGCGGCGGCGGCTCGACGTCGGGGTTGAACAGGAGGATGTCGCGGCCCGGCATCGCGGCCGCGGCCGCGTTCACGCCCGCCGCGTAGCCGCGGTTGCGCGGCGCGGCGATCAGCATCAGGTTGGGCCCGCCGAGCTCCCGCGCGACCTCGACCGTGTCGTCGCGCGAGGCGTTGTCGACGACGACGAGGGGCGCGCCCAGCGCCTCGGCCAGCGCCGCGTGCCTGCCCAGGTTCCGGCGCAGCTCCTCCGCGGAGTCGTGGGTGACGATGGCGATGCCAGGGCTCGCCTGGGGGAGCCGGGCCGCGGCGGGCTCAGTACCCGTAGTAGCCGTAGTACGCGTCGGACTTGCGGGCACCGGTCACCACCAATCCAGCGGGCCGGTCGGGGAAGCGGCCGATCGCCTCCCTGACCGCCGAAGCGACGTCACGGGTCGCCGACGAGAGGCGCGCGCAGACGAGCACGCCGTCGACGTGGGGCAGGATCTCGAGCGGGTCGGCCGTCGAGAGCAAGGGGCTGGAGTCGATCACGACCAGGTCGTAGGCCTTCGACACCGACTCGAGGAAGTCCCGGCAGCGCGGCGAGGCCAGCAGCTCCGCCGGCTCGCCCTGCGCGTTGCCGGCAGCGATGAAGATCAGGACCCGGTCCTGGGCGCTAAGCGAGGTGCCGTTGCGGCCCGAGCCGCCGTGCACGGGCACGCGCTGCAGGACGTCGGCCGGCTGGGCTTGACCGGCGAGGTAGTCGCCCAGGCCCGGGCCCTCCTGAACGCCCAGGCGCCGGGCGAGCACGGGGCGCCGCATGTCGGCCTCGACCAGCAGCGTGCGCTGGCCCGCGGCCGCCGCCGCGGCGGCCAGCGAGGCAGCCACCGTCGACTTGCCCTCCTCGGGGAGGCCGCTGGTCACGAGCACGGCCTTGGGCGGCGCTTCGGACTCGAGCGCGCCCAGGTTCGTGCGCAGGATCCGGAACGACTCGAGGTCCGCCGGCGGGAGCGGCAGGCGTCCGTTGGCGCTGGCCTGGCCGGTGGCCCCGAAGGCGGTCGCGCCCACGCGCCCCAGCACCGGTAGGCCGAAGACCTCGTGGGCGTCCTGCGGGGTCCGCAGGCGCCGGTCCAGCGAGTCGCGCAGGAAGCCGGCGAGCAGGCCGAGCGCGAGCCCGACGAGGCCGCCCAGGATCAGGTTCCGCTGGGTCTTGGGCGCCGACGGCTGCGACGGCACCTCGGCGCGCCGCACGATCTCGGCCGGGCGCAGCAGGCCGCGCGCGCTCTCGAGGGCGGTGAGCTGCTGGCGCGCGGTGAAGCGCGCCGCGTCGAAGCCGCCGGACTCATCGAAGACCGGCCCCTTGGCGCGCGGCTTCAGGTCCTTGATCGCGGTCTCGATCACCTTCTGGATGTCGCGCGTCTCGTTGCGCACGGCGACCTTCGCGTAGGTGTTGGCGAGCCGCGCCGCGAACTCCGGATCGCCCCACTCGGCCTTGATCTCGAGGAAGACGGTCTGCGCGCCGACCTTGGTCTCGATCGCGTCGCGCAGGTCGACGGCCGGGATGTCGACGCGCTGCTCGCCCTTGCGCAGCTCGCGGCGGACCTGGTTTGCGACCTCGATGGTGGTCGTCTCCTCGGCGATCGCGGCGGCCTTGACGAGCGGGTTCGTGTCCGCGGGCAGCTCGACGCCGAGCAGCTTCAGGTCGCGGGCGACGTCGTTGAACTGCACCGAGGCCTGCGACTCGTATCGCTTGTCCTGCGAGGCCGACAGCGCGTACGCGGCGGCCGCGAAGATGATCACGAACGCGGCGACGAGCAGCTTCTGCCTGCGCAGCATGCCCAGGTAGTCGCGCAGCGTCGCGTAGCGATTCTGTTCCTCAGCGGCCATGTCAGGTGAGCTTCGGCGGAGGGCCGCTACGCAGCGGCTGGCTTTGGCCCCCGCCCCGCAGCGCCCAGAGTGTTACATGACCTCGCCGCGCGCACGCCGGTTCCCGCATCCCCCGAAATCGACGCGCCGGGGACCGAAAAACTCAGCGCCTCCCGGCCAGCTCGAGCTCGAGCTCGACGACCTTCGGGCTGTGCACCGACGCCGCGCGGGGGCTGAGCTCCCGGGCCCTGCGGAGCTCCGCGAGCGCGGCATCG
>PKER01000390.1 GCA_002919115.1 bacterium | reverse complement strand
CTCGGCGACGCCGCCGGGCCGCAGCCCGGCGTCGCCCGGGTCGCGAGCGAAGAAGCGCACCTTCACCACGCGGCCCGCCACCGCCCGCGCGAGCCAGCGCACCGCCTCCGCGAAGCGCCGCTGCACGGCGTCGGGCTCGACGTCCTCGCCGCCGAACTCGCTGGAACGTCGCCGCACGTAGTCGTCCGCGGTCTCGAGCACGCGGCTGAGCGCGAGGTACGCGCCGTGCGAGATCGCCTTCGCGTCGACGATGTGCGCGCCGAGCTGCCGCGCGCGGTCGTTGGCCCGCCGCGTTCCTCCGAGCACCGAGCCGCGCGGCAGCACGCGCGAGACGTACGCGTCCAGGAGCGACGTGGAGAGCGGCCAGCTCGCGAGCACCTCGTGCACCCAGTCGGCGCGCAGGTCCCGACCGTCGAGGTAGTTGTGGATCATCGCTTCGAGCAACGCGGCCTTCACCGCCAGCTCGTAGCGCTCGGGCACCGAGTCGCGCCCCTCGCCGAGCGGAACCCGCTGCGCGACGTCGACGTGCCACGGCACGTTCCACGCCTCGACCGGGAGGCCCATCTCGAAGAGGTACGCGGGCTCGCCACGGCGCGGCGCGTAGACGCTGAGCGTGGTGCTGGCCATCGCCGCGCGCTCCACGCCGGCCTCGACGACCACGGTCTCGAGGTGGCACGAGCTCAGGACGAGCACCGAGCGAGGACGGCGCACCGGCCGGCCGTCCACGCGCAGCGACGTGCCGGGGGGAGGAATGCACGCGCGGAGCAGCGCCTTCGCCTCTTCGAGCTCCGCCGCGTCGAACGCGCGCCGCAGCGAGAGCCGAGTGCCGCGCGTCCGCTGGTTGGGCCGGCTCGTGCGACCGCGCTCTCCGAACTCGATCGTCGTGCCCGCCGTCTCGACGACGGCCGACTCCATCGCGGCGATGAGCTCCTTCAGACCGCGGCCCATGCGCCCGCGCCGTCTCGGGTCGTCGGGCTTGTCCGACAGGAACACGGTGTAGACGAGCCGCTCGTCGGCGATGCCCGCGAGCGCATCGTCCTCGACGACGATCTCGCGCGAAGAGAGAGAGACGTTGATGCGGCCGGCGCGCTCGTCGAACGCGTTCTGCAGCGCCTCGAGCAGGAGCCGCCCGAGCGGACGCGACGCGCTCAGCCGGCGCCAGCCGTCGTCGGCGATCTCGAACCAGCGCGGGTGGAGCTCGGCGCGATCGGTCACGAGCGTCTCGTCCGGTGTGGCGGACGTGCCCTCCCTCGGCGCCTCATTCTAGCAGGCTGCTGCAAAAGTGCTGTCTTGCGTGCGGAGGGGCACAGGTGACGCTCGACGTGCTGAGCGAAGCGTGATCTATCAGGCGCATGCGCGGGAAGAACTCGAAGCAGTCGTCGATGCTGTGCCTGATGTCGCCGGAGGAGCGCGTGCCGGCTGGCCACCCGCTGCGAGGCATCAAGAAGCTTGCGGATGCGGCCCTCGCGGAGCTGTCGCCGGTGTTCGACGAGATGTATTCGACGCGAGGTCGGCCGTCGGTGCCGCCGGAGCGCCTGCTCAAGGGGATGCTGCTGATCGCGCTCTACTCGATTCGGTCGGAGCGGCAGTTCTGCGAGCAGCTCGACTACAACCTGCTGTTCCGCTGGTTCCTGGACATGGACATGCTCGAGCCGAGCTTCGATGCGACGGCGTTCACGCACAACCGCGAGCGACTGATGGCCCACGATGTTGCAGGGCGGTTCTTTCGTGTGGTCGTGGAGCAGGCGCGCAGCAAGCACCTGATGAGCGCCGAGCACTTTTCGGTGGACGGCACGCTCATCGAGTCGTGGGCCTCGGCGAAGAGCTTCCGACCGAAGGACGACGACCGCGACGACAACAACGGCGGGTCCGATTTTTCGGGCACGAAGCGCAGCAACGACACGCACGAGTCGAAGACGGACCCGGAGTCGAAGCTGTGGCGCAAGGGCAAGGGTCGCGAGGCGAAGCTCAGCTACATGGGCCATGCGCGGATGGAGAACCGCAACGGTCTGCTCGTGGGCATCGAGGTGACCGCGGCGAGTGGAACGGCCGAACGGGATGCGGCGCTCGAACTGTTGGACGCCGCGTTGCCCGGACGACGGCGGATCACGCTCGGAGCCGATCGCGGCTACGACACGAAGGACTTCGTCGAGAAGTGTCGCGAGCGCGGGGTTACACCTCACGTCGCGCGCCACACGAACGCGCGTCGGCGCTCAGCCATCGATGCGCGTACGACGCGACACCCGGGCTACGGGATAAGCCAGGTGCTCCGGCGTCGCATCGAGAGCGCCTTCGGATGGCTGAAGGTCATCGGCGGTATGCGACGCAGTCGAGTGCGCGGCCTTGCACGAACGAGGTTGCTCGCGCTGCTGAGCGCGACCGCGTACAACCTGCTGAGGCTCGCGCGGCTCGAAGCTGCGACTGCATGAGGCGGTGCGGCACGGCGCGGCGTCGGTCGACGTGCCGCGCTCGCCCCACGGAACCGAGCCCCGACAAGTCCTACTTCGAGCTGCGAATCCGCTCACCAACCCCCGAAAGCCCGGGCGGAACGACCCTTCTGCAGCAGCCTGCTAGTCGGGCGAAGCTCGGCGCCCGAAGAGGGCTAGTCCGGCGAAGCTGGGTGGGCTATCTTGGCCGCCATGAAGGCACGTTTCTCTTGGCTCGCCGTTCTTTCGTTGCTCGCGCTCGGATGCGACGACGGCTCGCACCACGACGGGGCCGAGTCCTGCCAGCGCATCATCGACGCCTGTCACGACGTGGACCCGGGCACCGGTGAGGCTCACGAGTGCCACCAGACGGCGCACGACGAAGGCACGGCGGAGGCCTGCGATCCGATCGAGGCCATGTGCATCGCGGTCTGCCAGGCGCTCGCCGATGGCGGCGTGGGGCACGACGCCGGCCATTGAGGCTCGGCGGGCGGGCGCGTCATTCCTCTCGAGGCCGGTCGTTCGCGCCGCCGGCTGCGGGGTCGGGAGCCCCGGCCGCGCAGCACTCCTGTGCGCTGCGAGGTAGGTCCGAGCGCACGCGCTCGACGTACGTCGTCAGCAGCAGGCCGATCAGCGACCCGGCCAACAGGGAGCCCACCCATCGCATCGTCCCCGCCGATCCGATGCTGCGTCTCGCGATCAACTACTACGGCGGCGCGGGGACCATCCCCACCCATTCCATGATCGACCTGCTCGAGGGCCGGATCCCGGCCGAGAGCTTCGCCGGCCGCGTGGTTCTGGTCGGCGCCACGGCGCTCGGCGCGGGCGACAGCTTCGTCACGCCGTTCAGCCGCACGCTGCCGGGCGTCGAGGTCCTTGCCACGGCGGTCGGCAACATCGTCGGCGCACCGATGCGGTTCGAGTCGACCTTCACCGACCCGTTCCAGGCCTTCTACGTCGACAACCCGGCCTGCAACAACTGGGCCGACATCGGACTGCCCGAGGTGTACGCCGACCCGGACCTCGCCTCGTTCAACGGCGCGGTCACCCAGACCTCGCCCACCGACGCCCGGCACTTCG
>PKER01000160.1 GCA_002919115.1 bacterium | reverse complement strand
CGGCGGCGAGCCAGGCCGGGGTGGGGTGCACGACGACGGTGATGTCGCCGGGGGCCTCGTCGAAGCGGTCCTCAAGGCGCAGGCGCAGGTCCTCGAGCGCGTCCAGGGTCCGTTGCGCTGACTCCTCGTCGTCCTCCTCGTGACGAGCCGTGAAGCTCAGCGATTCCGTCTCAACCCAGGCCACAAGCGAAGCCTAGTGCCGTCTCTCCTGGATCCGGAGCGCCCGTCTAGCGGTGGCCCTGGACCTCCACGACCTGCTGGAACGTCGGGCGGTTCACCCAGTGGATCGGCGGCTGCCCGATCGCCCCGACGACCGTGTGGCGGATCGCGTCGTGGCACCACTGCGGGCTGCCCTCCGCGCACTTGCCGCCGGGGTAGGTCTTCTTGGGCTTCTCGCGCAGCGCGGCCGCGAGCGAGCGGCGCAGCGCCTTGCGGCACGCGCCCAGCTTCCCGTCACCGCAGTAGATGCGGGAGTAGGCGCCCTCGACGGGGCGGCCCAGCAGCGAGCGCAGGTCCTTCTGCACCTGGCCGTACCAGCCGCTGCCGAACGCCGACCCGGTCGCGCCGGGCGCGTCGTGCAGCCCGAGCGCCGCCCGCAGCCTGCTCCAGAGCCCGTCGCCCAGGGCGGGCTTGAACTGGGCCTGGACGAGCCGCGGCCACCACGCGTCCATGATGCGGATCGCGGCCGCGTGCGAGTACTTCCCGTCGCGGTTGCGGTCGCGCCGGTGCGCGCCGGCCTTGCGCCAGGCGACCAGCTTCTTGACCGCCTTGCGCTGCTTGCGCCCGAGCTTCTGCTTGCCGCTGCGCAGGACCTTGAGGACCGCGCCGAGCACGTGGCTGCCGCGCAGATCGACGGTCGCGGCGTCGTTCATGATCCCGACGAGCTCGGCGAGCGAGAGCTTGCCCCCGCCCGCGAGCGCGGCCTCGATGCGGTCGTCGAGCGGCAGCACGCGGTGCACCGGGCCGTAGTAGAAGGTGTCGTCGGGCGCCCGGTACTCGGGGGCCTGCTTGTTGTTCCAGCTCGTCAGGTAGTCCTGGTTCACCACCTGCGGGTGGGCGGCCTTGGGCTCGCGCTGGAACGTGAAGTCCTCGGGATCGAACCCCTCCCAGAGGAACTCGGGCTCGCCGCGGATCGGCAGGTTCGCGTCCGTGTTCTCCGCGCGCACCGGGTTGGCGCCCGAGTTGAAGTACGCGATGTCCTGGTCGTCGACGTAGAACCAGTTGAACGTGTAGTCGATCTTCGCGGCGGCGTCCCGGAAGTCCTCGGCGCTCGCCACGCGGGCGGGGTCGTTGAAGTCGGCGAAGCCGATCGCCGAGTCCGCCTCGTGGAAGTAGGTCGCGCGCAGCTCCGTGAAGACCACCGGCTTGCCGTCGACCATCCCGCGGTGCGTGACGATGCCGAGCTTGGTCCGCAGCGCGCGCAGTGTCTCCGAGCCGGCGGGCGTCTGGTCGGCGAGGTTCGGCGTCCAGCTGTTCGTGCGCTCGAGCACCTCGAACGGCAGGCACTCGCCGTCGTAGAGGTAGTGGTCGGACTCGAGGGTGGGCTCGGAGGAGTCCGGCTCGCAGAGCTCGAGCGCGAACGTGTCGATGATGTCCTGGCCCGCCGAGGTGGCCGACCACGCGTAGTCCTGGCCGCGGCCGAGCTGCACGTAGAGGTTCGCGCCCGCGAACGCCGTGCCGTTGGCGTCGATGCCCGGCCCGAACTCCGACGCCGGCGCGTGGATGTCCTGCTCGATGAGCGCGCCGGGCGAGTAGTAGCCCACCTGCGGGCCCATCACGGCGATCGGCCTGCCGCTCTCCGAGTTCGCGGCCGAGACCAGCAGCGCGTTCGAGGCGAGCCCGTCGGAGGCCAGCAGATCGCCGATCGCGGAGCGGCGCACCGGCACGCGGGCCGCGTTGCCCTCCGCGACCACCGGCTCGGGCTGCAGCGTCCCCGGATCGGGGAGGGCGACGCCCTCGGTGGACTCGGGCGGCTCGAGGTAGGGGAAGGGGGTGTCGTGCACGGTGGTGGGCGTCTCCGGGTCCTCCGCAGAGCGGAAGTCCGCCCACACGGCGCGCCCCTCCCCCTCGCCGAAGCGCTGGATCGCGGCCTCCAGGGCCTGGGCCGAGCGCAGCTCGCCGCCGCCGCCCTTGCCGAAGATCCCGGAGACGAGCGAGGCGACCGAGATCACGTCGATCTCACGCCAGGGCTCGGGGCCCTGCAGCTTGCCGATGAACTGGTACGTGCCGGGGATCAGCGAGCCCGGCTGGCTCACGGGCGGTCCCGCCTTGGCCTCGGCGATGTACTGGTTGACGCCGTCCGTGTAGTTGCTCACGTCCTCCTGCACCTGCACGCCGTCCGCGCCGTACAGGTCGTCCATGCGCTCGAACTGCAGCCAGAGGTCGTCGTCCGTGTATGGGGCGCTGCGCCAGATCTCCCGGTCGGCGCCGCGGTTCGAGCCGCCGAGGAACGACGAGAGCTCGGCGCGGCCGGCGTGCCGCTGGACGTCCATCGTGAACAGCCGGTCCTGTGCGGTCGCGTAGCCGATCCCGAACATGAGCGCCGCGCGGTTAGCGCCGTAGATGTGTGGCACCGCGAAGGCGTCGTCGCGCACGATCGTCACGTCGTCGCAGTGCGGGGACTGCGGCGAGGGCGGCGTCGTGATCGCGCAGTTGGGGTTGCGGACCTGGCTGCCCACCCCGGGCCGGATGCCGAAGCTCGCGTCCTTGAAGAAGCCGCTGAGGTCGCCCGGCTTGACGTTCGCGCCCTTGTAGACGAGGCCGGAGTAGAGGGGGAGCTGGTCGTCGCTGTGCGGCGGGCGAATCCCCTGGGTGAGGAAGGCCCCGATCTCCTGGATGCTCGCGAAGCCGTTCTGCCCCGGCGGCATCACGTTGCGGAAGCCGCCGTAGTCGTTCTCCTGGTAGCCGCCGGGCAGCGGGGGCGCGGCGGCCGCCGGAGCGGCAAGCCCGACCAAGACGACGAGCCCCACCAACAGGGCCATGCGCGAACGGTGCATCCCTTCCTCCTCTCTCGGCCCCTGCCCGGGACCTTGAACCGCCTTCCCTGGCGGGCTCCCTGCGGCGAGTATAAGCGCGGCGATGCCGCGGGCGAAATCAGCCCGCGGCGCGGGCCCGGTCGCGCTCGTAGTCGAGCTCGGTGCGCACGCCCAGCTCCTCCAGCCGGGAGCGCGCTTCCTCGATGCCCTCGGCGCCGCGGACCGCGCGGGCAAGGGGGAGCTCCCCCAGCGCGCGCTCGAGGTCGAAGCAGAAGGCGAGCGCGGCGAGGGGGCCGAGCTCGACGGTGCGCAGGCCGCCGCGGATCTCCGTCGCGCCGATCCCCCCGCGGGCGGCGCGGGCGACCAGCAGGCTCGCCTCGGTGACCGCGGTGCTCGCAGCGCGCTCGATCTCCGCTGCGATCGTCCCGCTCACGCCGAGCGTGTCCAGCCAGGCGCCGGCGCGGGCGAGCGCGGCGACACGGGCGCTGACCTCCCGGGGCGTGAGCTCGCCGTCGCAGCCCGCGCCGAGCACCGCCAG
>PKER01000057.1 GCA_002919115.1 bacterium | reverse complement strand
CGTCGAGGCGCGCACCGCCGCGTCCGCTTGGCTGCGGACGCAGGCCGACGCGCTGCGCAAGGAGGGCCAGCTCGCGGCCAAGGCAGAGGCGCGCACCGAGATCCAGGCCGCCGAGGAGCGGCTCAAGAGCACCCACGAGAAGCGCCTCGCCGAGGAGCTGGACCGGGCCCGCAGCGAGGCCGAGTCGAAGCTGGTGCGCGAGGTCGCTGCGGCGCGCGAGGCGACCGAGCGGGAGGTCCGCGAGCAGTTCCACGCGCGCGAGGAGGAGCTCTTGCGCGAGCGGGCCGCGATCGAGGGCGAGCTCGCCGCCACCCGGCGCCAGCTCGAGGAGGCGCTCGAGCGCGCCGCGACCGCCGAGCGCCGCGCGGTGGAGGCCGAGATGATGGCCCGCCAGGAGATCGCCCGCGAGCGCGAGCTGCGCTTCCGGGAGGCCGAGAAGCGCATCGGCTCGGTCGTGGAGCGCGCCGGCAGCGCCACCGAGCGCGCCCGCTCCACGAGCATCGACCCCGCGCCCGGGAACGGCGATGCCGCCGAGGCCTCGCTCGAGCCGCCCGCGTGGGTCTCAGAGCGCAGCGCGCAGCCGGATGAGGCCGAAGACCGCGACGCCGCGGCCAGCGTGCCGCCGCCGGGGGCCGAAGACGAGCCCGAAAGCGCCGACCCTAAGGCTGAACTTGAGCCTGAGGGTGAGTCCGAGAAACCGCTTGATGATGCGGATCTGACGCAGGAGGAGGCCGAGGCGCAGCCGGACGAGCAGGAAGGCGGTCAAGAGGCGCCCGAGACCGCCGAGGAGGCGCCCGACGAGCCCGAAGGCGCCGCCGACGGCGACGAAGACGTCCCCGCCGAGGCCGGCGAGGACGCCGGCGAGGAGGCCGCCGAGGCGCCGGAGGGCGCCGTCAGCCTGAACTCCGCGACGTTCGATGAGCTGCGCGAGCTCGGGATGTCGGTCACCCAGGCCAAGCGCGTCATCAAGCGGCGCGAGGAAGAGGGCCCCTTCAAGCACGTCGACGAGCTCGACGACGTGCCCGGGTTCCCGAAGGCCTTCCTGGCGCGCATCAAGCAGCGCCTGATCCTCTGAGGCGGGCCCGCTAGGCGAGCCAGCGCGGGTGCAGGCGCTCGCGGAAGGGGAGCGCGGGCTCCTCGGGTATGTCCGCGGGCGCCTGGGGCGCGGCGATCCCGTCGAGCGTCGCGACGACGGAGCTCGCGAGTGCGTCGTGGTCGTAGCCGCCCTCCAGGCAGACGAGGAGCGGCGCCTCGACCTCCGCGGCCGTCGCGGCCATGAGCGCCGCCATGCGCCGGTACGAGTCAGCCTCGAGCCGCAGCGACGCGAGCGGGTCGCTGCGGTGAGCATCGTAGCCGGCCGAGACGATCACCAGGCCCGGCTCGTACATGCGGATGACGGGGGCGACGACGTGCGCGAGCAGCGCCAGGAAAACGTCTTCCCCGGTTCCCGAGGGGACCGGCATGTTGACCGTGTAGCCCTCCCCCTCCCCCTCGCCCGTAAAACCGGCGGGCCCGGTCCCCGGATAGAGCGGCCACTCGTGGATGCTCGCGTACAGCACGTCGGCGCGCTCGCGGAAGATCGCCTCGGTGCCGTTGCCGTGGTGGACGTCCCAGTCGAGGATGAAGACGCGCTCCGCGCCGCCCACTGCGAGCGCGTGCTCCGCGGCCACAGCGACGTTGTTGAACAGGCAGAAGCCCATCGCCTTGGCGCGCTCCGCGTGGTGGCCGGGCGGGCGCAGGCCGCAGAACGCGGTCCGCGCCTCGCCGGCGAGCAGGCGCTCAGCCGCCTCGCACGCCCCGCCGGCCGCGCGCAGCGCCGCCTCCCAGGACCCCCGCGAGACGACTGTGTCCATGTCCAGCAGGCCGCCGCCGGCCTGTGAGAACTCCTCGATCTCCCGGACGTGCCGCGGCGAGTGGGCGCGCTCGAGCTGCTCGACGGTCGCGCGCGGGGCCTCCTGCACGTCGAGCCCCCGCCACTGCCGGTCCCCGAGCGCGGCCTCGATCGCCCGCAGCCGCGCCGCGTTCTCGGGATGCGGGCCCGTGTCGTGGTCGAAGCAGGCTGGGTGTCGGAAATAGAGCGTCACGGCCCTCCCGCCGCGTCGCGAGTACGTTAACCGGCCGTTGTCCCGATCATCTGCCGAGCATATGAGCCCGCGCGCTGACGTGATCGTCGTCGGCGGGGGCGCGGCGGGCCTCCACGCCGCGCTGCGTGCCGCCGAGGCGGGCGCGCAGGTGTGCCTGATCTCGCGCAAGCCGCTGCAACAGAGCTCGAGCTACTGGGCGCAGGGCGGCCTCGCCGCGGCGCTCGCGCCCGACGACTCCCCCGAGCGCCACGCGGAGGACACGCTCGCGGCCGGCCGCGGCCTGTGCCGCACCGCCGCGGTGGAGGCGCTCGTGGAGGAGGCGCCGGACGCGGTCGACTGGCTGATCCGCAACGGCGTGCGCTTCGACCCGGACGGGAACGGGCGGCCGGCCCTCGCGCTCGAGGGCGGGCACACGGCGCGCCGGATCGTCCACGCGGGCGGCGCCCAGACCGGGCGCGCGATCACCGCCCGGCTCGCCGAGCTCGCGGCCGCGCACCCGCGCATCGAGGTCGCCGACGAGACCTCGGCGCTCGCCCTGTGGAGCGACGGGGAGCGGTGCTACGGCGTCATCACCGACCGCGGCAACGTGGCGGCGCCGGCGACGATCCTCGCCACCGGCGGCGCCGCGGCGCTCTGGCGCCGCACCACGAACCCGTGGGGCGCGATCGGCGCGGGCCTCGTGCTCGCCCACGCCGCGGGCGCCGACCTCGCCGACCTCGAGTTCTGCCAGTTCCACCCCACGGCGCTCGCCCTGCCGGGCACCGACCACGACGGCAAGCTGATCACCGAGGCGATCCGGGGCGAGGGCGCGCGGCTGCTCGACGCGTCCGGCGAGCGCTTCACGGACGAGCTCGCGCCGCGCGACCAGGTCTCGGCGGCGATCCTCGACCGCATGGAGGCCGACGGCGCGGACCACGTCTTCCTCGACCTCGCGGGCATCGACCCCGCGCGCTTCCCCAACGTGGCCGCGACGCTCGCCGAGGCCGGGCTCGAGTTCGGCCGCGACCCGGTCCCGGTCGCGCCCGCCGCCCACTACCTGATGGGCGGCATCCTGACCGACCTGGACGGGCGCGCTTCGCTGCCGGGCCTCTACGCGGTCGGCGAGTGCGCCTGCACCGGGCTGCACGGCGCCAACCGGCTCGCCTCCAACTCGCTCACCGAGTGCTTCGTGTTCGGCCGCCGCGCGGCGCTCGCCGCGGCCCGGGAGGAGGACGCGGGACCGGGCCCCGATGAGGTGGGCTGGCGCTTCGACCCGCCGACCCCTGCGACGCGCGACGCCGTCTGGCGCTGCGCAGGCCCGCGGCGCGGCGCGGAGGGCCTGCTCGACCGCTTCATCGCGGCGGCGCGCGACTTGGTCGCCGACGGGGTCGATGGGATCACGACAAACTGCGGATTCCTTTCGCTGTTCCAGGAGGAGCTGGCGGCGGCCGTCG
>PKER01000360.1 GCA_002919115.1 bacterium | reverse complement strand
GCGCGGCGGCGCGATCGCCGCGACCTCGACCGTCGTCTTCCTCGGCGTCGTCGCCTGGCTGGTCTTCACCAGCCCCGGCTGGCCCGTCGTCCGCGACTCGTTCTTCGACGCCGAGGTCTTCAAGGAGACCTTCCCGGACATCGCCAAGTCGTTCTGGCTCGACATCCGGGTCTTCTTGGTCGTCGAGGTCGCGGTCCTCGTCATCGGGCTGGTCGTCGCGCTGCTGCGGACGGTGCGGGCGCCGGCGCTCTTCCCGCTCAAGCTCCTCGCGACGATCTACACCGACCTCTTCCGGGGCATCCCGACGATCCTGCTCGTCTACCTGATCGGGTTCGGCGTGCCCGCGCTGGCGCTCGGCGAGGCCGAGGACGGCTCGCGGCCGCTGGACTGGCTGCCGACCGAGCCCGTCGTGCTCGGCGGCATCGCCCTCGCGCTCTCCTACGGCGCCTACGTTGCCGAGGTCTACCGCGCCGGCCTCAACTCGGTGCACCGCGGCCAGCGCGACGCGGCGCTCGCCCTCGGGCTCACCGAGACCCAGGCGCTGCGGCACGTGATCGTCCCCCAGGCCGTGCGCCGGGTCGGCCCGCCCCTGCTCAACGACTTCATCGCGCTGCAGAAGGACGTCGCCCTGCTCGCGGTGATCGGCGTCACCGGCACCGCCTTCCGCGAGGCGCAGATCCAGACCGCGACGCTCTTCGACTACACGCCGCTCCTCGGCGCCGCGCTCATGTACCTGTTGGTGACGATCCCGTGCGCGCGCCTGCTGGACCGCTGGGAACGCGGGAGGGCGCGCTCGTGAGCCCGGGCAAGCCGGTCGTCGAGATCCGCGGCGTCACCAAGGCCTTCGGCGAGCTCGAGGTCCTGCGCGGCATCGACCTCGTCGTCCACGAGCACGAGGCGGTCGCGCTGATCGGCGCCTCCGGGTCGGGCAAGTCGACGCTCTTGCGCTGCATCGACCTGCTCGAGGACATCGACGACGGCGACATCCTCCTCGACGGCGAGGTGATCACCGACCCGTCGGTGGACACGGTCGCGGTGCGCCGCCGCCTGGGCTTCGTCTTCCAGGCCTACAACCTCTTCCCGCACCTGAACGTGCTCGACAACGTGCTGCTCGGCCTGGTCCAGGGGCACGGCATGCCGCGGTCGGAGGCGGAGACGCGGGCCCGCGAGCTGCTCGCCCGCTTCGGCCTGGAGGGGCGCGAGCGCGACAACCCCGACCGCCTCTCCGGCGGCCAGCAGCAGCGCGTCGCGATCGCGCGCGCGTTCGCCACGCGCCCGCGGGCGATGCTGCTCGACGAGGTGACGAGCGCCCTCGACCCCGAGCTCGTCGGCGAGGTGCTGCAGGCCGTGCGTGACCTCAAGGAGGAGGGCGTGACGATGATCCTCGCCACGCACGAGATGGGCTTCGCCCGCGAGGTCGCCGACCGGGTCTGCTTCCTCCACGAGGGCCGGATCATCGAGGAGGGGCCGCCCGAGCGGATGCTGCGCGAGCCAGAGCGCCCCGAGACGCAGAAGTTCCTGCGGCGGCTGCTCGAGGCCGGCCGGGCGTAGCGCGCCCGACATCGGCCATACTCGCTGGCGATGGTCGTAGTCATCGCCGGAGGCCACGGCAAGATCGCGATGCGCCTCGCGCGCCTGCTCGCCGGCGAGGGGCATGAGGTGCGCTCGCTGATCCGCAACCCCGACCACTCGGGCGACGTGCGCGCGACGGGCGCCGAGCCGGTCGTCTGCGACCTGGAGAGCGCCGGCGACGACGAGGTCGAGGCGGCCGTCCGCGGCGCGGACGCGATCGTCTTCGCCGCGGGCGCCGGGCCGGGCAGCGGTGCGGCGCGCAAGGAGACCGTCGACTACGGCGGCGCGGTGCGGATGATCGCCGCCGCCAAGGCGACCGGCGTGCGGCGCTACGTGATGATCAGCGCGCAGGCCGCCGACCCGGACCATCCCGGCGACGAGGTCTTCGACGTGTACCTGCGCGCCAAGGGGCGCGCCGACGCCGAGCTGCGCGGGAGCGGCCTCGACTACACGATCGTGCGCCCGGGACGGCTCACCGACGAGCCGGGCACCCGCAGGGTGCGTGTCGCCGACCGGCTGCCGCGCGGCGAGGTGAGCCGCGACGACGTCGCCGCGGTGATCGCCGCCTGCCTCGCCGAGCCCGCGACGATCGGCGTCACGTTCGACCTGCTCGCCGGCGAGACGCCGGTTCCCGAGGCGCTCGCCGGGCTCGCGCGCTAGCGGCCGCTCAGGCCAGCTCGGGGATGTAGCGCTCCACGTGCTGGGCGATCGTGCGCTGCACCCAGCGGCGCTCCTCGGCGCTCGCCATCCGGTAGCGGCCGAGCAGGAGCTTCTGGTCGTCGAGCGGCAGGCCCGCGATCTCCCAGCTCACCGTGAGCCGCTCGAACAGCATCTCGTAGCGGCGCTGCCACGCGTCGTCGATCGAGCTCGCGGCGCTCGAGGGCGGCTCGCCGATCTTGCGGATCGTCCCCGGGGTGAGCGTCTGGCGCAGCGTGAGCACGTTGCCCTCCGGGTCGGTGTACTCCACGGTCGGGGTGGGCTCGCGCTTGCGCCGCTTCTTCGACCGCTTAGCCATGCGCCGGAGTCTAGGAACGGCTCAGTCGATCAGGCGGCGCTCCATGCGCCGCACGGCGAGCCGCCACATCGCCGCGGAGAAGACCGCGAGGCCAAGCACGCGGAGCAGGTCCACGGCCTCGAAGCCGAACGCGCTCCCGCGGACGAGCTCGACGAGGTGGTGCAGCGGGTTGAACTGCGCGGCGACCTGCAGGCCCTCGGGCAGGCCGTCGATCGGAAAGAACGTGCCGGCGACCAGAAACAGCGGGGTGACGACGAGCGTCGTCACATAGTTGAAGTGGTCGATCTTCGAGACGGTCGCGGCCATGGTGATCCCGAAGGCCGCGAAGCCGAGCGCGGTGATGAACCCGAAGAACGGGACGAGCAGCATCGCCGGCTTCGGGTCGAGGCCGAACAGCAAGGTGACGAGCAGCGGGAAGCAGCCGTAGAAGCCGGCGCGGACCCCGATCCACAGCATCTCGGCGGTCACCAGCTCCTCGACGTCGACCGGGGCGGCGAGGATCGCGTCGTAGGTGCGCTGGAAGCGCTCCTTGACGAAGGTCCCGAACATCGCGGGCAGCGCGCTCGAGAAGATCACCGCCGTCGCGACCATGCCCGTGCCCACGAACTCGACGTACTCGAGCCCGTTGACCCGGTCGACGATCGTCGCCCCCAGCCCGAGCCCGAACGCGAGCAGGTAGATCACCGGCTCGAGCACGCTCGAGAACGTGACGGCCTTCCAGAAGGTGCGGAAGTTCGCGACCTCGCGGCTCATCACGCCCGCGATCGCGGCCCACTCCAGGCGGCCCGCGCCGATCTCGCGGCCGTTCACTCCGCCTCCTCCCCGGTGAGCAGGACGAAGACGTCCTCGAGCGAGGCGGCACGGCGCACGGCGTTCTCCGGGACGACCCCGTCGCTTGCGCGCTCGGCGCCGACGATCGCGACCGCGGGGCCGGCGGGCCGCACGGCGAGCCCCGCCGCCTC
>PKER01000137.1 GCA_002919115.1 bacterium | reverse complement strand
GTGGGCGTCGCGGCGAAGCTGCCCGGGCGCGCCGGGGCCGCGGCGGTGCGCTGAGCGCGCGCTGTCAGTCCTCGAACCGCACCGCGCTCAGCGGCACCCACCACTCCTCGAGCACGTCGGTGCCGCGGCCGGGGCGCTGCTCGGCGCTGCCGCCCGCCTCGAAGACGGCCTTGATCGCGAGCTCGCGGGCCTCGGCCTTGCCGGCGCCCGCCTCGCGCAGCCGGCGGATCACCTTCTTCTGGTTCACGGCGAAGCGCCGCTCGGCCCCCGGGTGCTTGATCTCCGCGAGGTTGGCGGGGTCGGTGACGAGCGCGACGGCCTGCTTGAGGTCAGCCATGCGCACAGCCTATGCGGGCGGGCGGCGGTGCCGCGAGTCCGCCGCCGCCCGCTTCGGCTCCCTTCCCGGCTTAGCCGGGCATCCGCCGCAAGAGCTCGGCGTCCGCTCCGAACGCCGCCCGCGGCGTGCCCTTGATGCGCGCGCCGGTCTTCGGGCTGCGCAGGTCGTAGACCGCGGTGACCGCGATCTTCTTGCGCTTGCGCAGCGCCTTGCGCACCCCCGGCTTGAGCGCGATCCGCACCTGGACGGTCTTGCGCGGGCCGACGTTGATCTTCGCGCTGCCCAGCGCGCGGCGCTTGCCCTTCACCTTCGCGCGGAGGGTGAGCTTGCCGACCACGCGCGTCTCACCCTTGTTGGCGAAGCGCACGATCGCCTTGCCGCCCTTGAGCTTCGCCTGCGCGGCGACCTCGACGTAGAGCGGCTCGGTGACCGGGTCGCTCGGCACCTCGACCTCGATCGGCGAGGGGTCGAGCTGCGGGTCGTACTCGAGCGGCGGGGCGTAGGCGGTGTGCTGCTGGCCCTGCGCCTGCTGCTCGAGCGCGTAGCCCATGGCGAGGATCTGGGCGTCGTCCCACGCGCGGCCCACGAGCTGCATCGAGATCGAGTAGCCGTGCGGGTTGGTGCCCACGGGGACCACAACCGTCGGCAGCCCGACGTTCGACGTGGGCACGCCGGTGCCGCGGTCGGAGGAGTGCTGGTTCGACGCGCTGTCGTTGCTGTACATGTCCGAGATGAACCCGGCGTACACCAGCGCGTCGATGCCGTGCTGGTCCATGTACTCGCCGACGATCGCCTTGCAGTTGCGGCGGTACTCCAGCCACGCCTCGACCTGCTCGGGCGTCATCCGCGGCGTGGTGTTGTTCGGGTTGCCGCGGTTGTAGGGCAGGTTGCGCTCCGAGGCCAGGACCTGGTTCCCGTTCTCGAACGGGAAGTCGTCGTGGAGCTCGATGTAGCGCGCCCAGCCCTCGATGTTGCGGCTCCCGCCCGGGCTCGGGCCGCAGCTCGGCAGCGACGGCACCTCGACGAGCTCGGCGCCGGCCGCCTCCAGATCGGCGAAGTGCGACATCACCGCCTCGCCCGTGCCGTCGTCGGCGTAGCTCGAGACGAACGAGCTCGGGATGTAGCCGATGCGCTTGCCCTCAAGAGCGTCCTCGTCGAGGTAGTCCGTCCAGTCCTCGGGCCGGCGCTCGTCGGCCTCGCCGGTGAGCAGCGTGTCCTCGGGGTCGGTGCCCGTGGTCGCGTTCAGCAGGTAGGCGAGGTCGGTCACCGTGCGGGCGATCGGCCCCGCGTAGTCCTGCCCCCAGGTGAGCGGCATCACGCCGCGGGTGCTCGCCATGCCGTCCGTCCCGCGGAACGTGGCGAGGCTCGCCCCGGTCGACGGCGCGTACAGCGAGACGCCGGTCTGCGTGCCCATCGCCGCCGCGGCCATGCTGGTCGCGACCGCGACCGCCGAGCCGCCGCTCGAGCCGAACGACGTCTTCGACGGGTACAGGCCGTTCCACACCTGGCCCCAGCCGCTCTCGCTGTAGGAGCCGGAGTTCGCGAACTGCGAGAGGTTGGTCTTGCCGATGATCACGGCGCCCGCCTCGCGCAGGAGCTCGACCTGGTAGGCGTCGCGCTTGGGCTGCCAGCCCTCGAGCGCGAGCGTGCCGTCGGTCGTCGGCATGTCCTTGGTGTCGTAGAGGTCCTTGATCGCGATCGGGATGCCGAGCAGCTCGCCCTTGGCGCCCTCGCGGCGCGCCTGGTCGGCGGCCCGGGCCTGCGCGATCGCGTCCTCGGCGACGGTGATGTAGGCGTGGAAGCCGAACTGGCCCGTGTCGTAGACGCGGATGCGGTCGAGGTAGGCGCGGGTGATCTCCTCGGAGGTGGTCACGCCGGCCTCCATGTCGGCCTGCAGCTCGGCGATCGTCTTGCCGACCACGTCGTACGGCGAGGCGGTCTTCGGGGCCTCGTCGCTGGGTGCGGGCGGGACGTCGAGCGGCTTCACCGCGTCGCAGTCATCGGGGTCCACGGCGTCGAGCTCGCTCAGGTCCCAGTTGACGAGCGAGCAGATCTCCGCGGTTGAGAGGTCGCTGAAGTCCGGGTCCTCGGCCAGATCCTCGACCGCCTCCTGCGTGTCGGCCGTCGCGTCCGCGCCCGTCGGCCCGATCACGACGAAGCGCGCGAGCGACTTTGTCTTGCCCGGCTCGACCGTGAACTGGCTCACGTAGCCGTAGAAGTTCGCGGCCATGCCGGTGGTGGGGAGGGGGTCGGTGAACGGGTCGAGCTCGTGGTTGCCCATGCCGGCGAGCCCCAGGTCCGGCGAGCCCGTCACCACGCCCACCGGCCGCTGGTTGTTGGCGCCCGTGCGGACGATGGTCCAGCTGTCGTCCTGCGTGATGAACGTGTCGCCTGAGGAGGTCGCCGCGACGAAGCTCTGGTTGGTCCCGCTGTTGTAGCCCAGGGCGCCGCCGAAGGAGACCTTCACGACGATCGGCGCCCCGGTAGTGTTCGTGAACGTGTCGAAGAAGCGGCCCCAGTTCCCGGCCCGGTTGATGCGCAGCGAGCGGGTGATGCTGATCCCGCCCAGGTCGACCGCCTGAGTCGTCTTGAAGCGGTCGAGGCCGTCGAAGCGCATGCCGAAGCCGCGCATCATCTGGCCGTCCATGCGCGGGTCGGTTGAGACGTCGACGATGATGTTCCCGAAGCCCTGGACGCCCGAGTTGCTCACGGTGCGCAGCGAGCCCGTGTCAAGGCCGGGCTGCGCGGCGTCGTGGACCTGCCAGGTCGCGCCGTTTGCGGTCACGACCGAGTTGACCGCGCCGGCGGGGCCCGCCGCGGCGAGCAGTCCCACGCAGGCGCTGAGCGCCGCGATCCCGAGCGCTCTCAGGCGCCGCAGGCGCGATCGCCCTGGCGACGATCGCATGGCGAATAGGGGAGCTGACAACTGATCCTCCTGATCGTTCGGGGTGAAAAGGGACGCGCCGCCCCGGCGGCCCGGGACGGCGCTGCCGAAGTCTTGGAGGCGCAGGGCGCGGTTTCTATCGCCGCGTTGTCGAGGATCGGTGCGCCCGAGGGCGCCACGATGTCGAACCGGGGCCGTAGCTGGCGCCGGGCGGGCGAGGAGTCTCAGGCGCGTCCGGCGCGGCCGGCCGACCGGGCTATCCCGCGCCTCCGCCCGCTACGCTTGGCCCGTCTGGCGCCATGGCGGAGTGGTTACGCAGCGGCCTGCAAAGCCGCGTACGCCGG
>PKER01000298.1 GCA_002919115.1 bacterium | reverse complement strand
GTGAGCTGCGGGATCAGGCGCTCGAGGTAGCGGGCCATGCGCTCCTCGTCGCGCCTGATGGACCGCGCGAGCTTGGCGGTCTCGGCGTCGCCCACGGCCTCGGCGAGCGTCTCGATCGCCGTGTAGGTCGCGATCTCCTCGTGCTCGTTCCAGTACTCCGTCTTGGCGTTCTTGAGGAGCTTCTCCTCCTCGCCGGTGCCGCGGAGCATGTGGAGCGGGCCCTTCGCGCTCGCCATCTGGCCCTTGGCGGCCGCGGCCAGCTTGCCGGCGCCGGTGCTGAGCGCCTCGCGCGGCGCGCTCAGCAGGCTGTCGCGCCCGCCGAGCTTCTTGATCCGCCGCTCGAGCCCCTTGGCGTGCTGCTTGGTCTCGCGGAGGTGCTCCTTGAGGCGCTTGTTGTACGCCTTGCGGGTCTTGGCGTCGGTCATCCCGATGTGCGCCTGAAGGGCCACCTCGAGCTCCTTCTCCTTCGCGTAGGCCTCGTTGAGGTACTGGACGAGCTTGGCCTCGCTGGCCTTCATGTCACTCATCGTTCGGTCTCCTTCGGTAGGTCGAGGCGACCGTTACCCGCGGGCGTCGCGGTTACTCGGCCATCTGCGCGAGGCGCTCGGCGAGGCGGTTCATGCCCCGCTCGCGCGCCGCGGCGGCGGCGCCGGCCCAGTCCGTCGGGGAATCGGGCGGGCGCTCGACCTGCGCGTCCTGGAGGGTCGCGATCCGCTTGAAGGCGAGCAGCTCGTCGCGGCTCTCCACGAGCGTCGTGCGCAGCTTCGGGCGGCTGATGCGCAGGGCGCCGTCGAGCAGGGCCTCGAGCGAGCCGTGCTCGCGCAAGAGCTCCGCGGCGGTCTTCTCGCCCACGCCCTTCGCGCCGGGCAGCCCGTCCGAGGGGTCGCCGCGCAGGGCGATGAAGTCGGGCACGAGCGCGGGCGGGATGCCGTATCGGCGGCGGACCTCCTCCGGGGTCACCTCCTCCGCGCCGCTCGAGCCGGTGCGCACGTAGAGCACGGTCACCCTGTCCGTGGCGCACTGGTACATGTCGCGGTCGCCGGTGAGCACGAGCGCGCGGCCGCCGGCCTCCGCCTCGACTCGGGCGTAGCTGCCCAGCAGATCGTCGGCCTCGAGGCTTTCGTGGGTGGCGACGATCCAGTTGAAGGCGCCGAAGAAGTCGCCGCAGGCCTCGAACTGCGGCTGCAGCTCCTCGGGGACCTCGGGGCGGTCGGCGTGGTAGCCGGGGTAGAGCTCGACGCGGTAGTCGGCGGCGTCGGGCCCGAAGCAGAGGACCACCGCCCGCGGCTGGAACTTCTCCACCTCGCGCAGGATCAGGTTCGCCGCGCCGAGCAGCGCGTTGACCGGCTTGCCGTCGGACCCGGTGATCGTCTTGGGCAGGGCGTAGAACGCCCGGAAGAGCATCGAGGGCGCATCGACGGCGAGCAGCGGCGCGGTCACGGCAGGCACCGTATCGCGTCGTGGCCACTCGCTAGCGACCGGTAGCTGGAGGCTGGCCGCTGGCCGCTATACAAAAAGGGTCGTGCCCCGACGAGTGAGGCCTTTAAGCCGATTCAGACTCGCCGGGGCACGACCGGGGAGGAGAGGTTGTGGCCAGCATGATGACGGCTCCCTCTCCAGAAGTCCAAGACATAGTTCTTTGAACACTTATAAGCTGGCGCTATGGAATTGCGGCAGCTCCGATACCTCGTCGCGCTGGCCGACGAGCGCAACTTCACGCGCGCCGCGCAGCGGGAGCACGTGGCGCAGCCCGCGCTCTCCCAGCAGATCCGCAGGCTGGAGGCGGAGGTCGGGGTGCCGCTCGTCGACCGGACGACGCGCCGGGTCGCGCTCACCGAGGCGGGCGAGATCCTCGTGGAGCGCGCGCGCCGGGCGCTCGCCGAGATCCAGGCCGGGGAGGCGGAGCTCCAGGAGCTCGCCGGGATCCGCGCCGGGCGGGTGGTGATCGGCGCGATGCCGACGCTCGGGCCGTTCGACCTGCCGCTCCTGCTCGCGCTCTACCACGCCCGCTACCCGGAGGTCGAGCTGCTCGTGCACGAGGAACCCAGCGAGGACCTCGCCGAGCGCCTGCGCTCGGACGAGATCGACGTTGCCTTCCTCTCGGTGACCAGGCGCATCAAGGGCGACGGGCTCAAGTTCCAGCGGCTCGCCACGGAGGAGGTCGTGGCGGTCCTGCCCCACGGCCACCCGCTCGCGCACAAGGACGCCGTACGGCTCGAGGAGCTCGCGGACGAGCGGTTCATCGCGTTCCGCGAGGGCGCGATGCTGCGTACGCTCCTGGTCGACGCGGCGCGCGAGGCCGGCTTCGAGCCCCGCGTCGCCTTCGAGTCGACCGAGGTCGCGCGCATCCGCCGGATGGTGGCGCGCGGGCTCGGGGTCTCGATCCTGCCCCTCTCCGACGTGGAGGGGTCCAAGCGCGTGCGCTTCGTCCGCCTCGCCGAGCCGCCGCTCTCGCGCGACGTGACGCTCGTCTGGCGCGCGGAGCGCCGCCACGGCCCCGCCGCGCGCGCCTTCCTGGAGATGGCGCAGGCCGCCGAGGAGCTCGGCACCACGGGCAGGGTCCCGTACTGACCGTTAACTACCCAGCGCCGTGGGTACCGGGCGCTCAATCGTGAGCACCCAGTCAAAACCCGCATCCTCATCCCAGCGCAACTGGGCCGCGCAGCTCGCGCCCTACACCCGGCCCTCGCGCGGCCGCGCGATCCTCGACCTGGCGACGTCCGTCGTCCCCTACTTCGGGCTCCTCGCCGCGATGTACCTGGCGCTCGACGTCTCGTACTGGCTCACGCTTGCGCTCGCCGTGCCGGCCGCGGGCTTTCTCCTGCGGACCTTCATCGTCTTCCACGACTGCACGCACGGCTCGTTCTGGCCGACGAAGCGGACGAACGACGCGATCGGCGTCTTCTGCGCGCTGCTCGTCATGCAGCCGTACAGGCGCTGGCGCCAGCACCACGCCGTGCACCACGGCAGCGCGGGCGACCTCGACCGGCGCGGGACGGGCGACGTCCACACGCTCACCGCGGCCGAGTACCTGGCGAGCCCATGGCGGGCGCGCCTCGCCTACCGGCTGTTCCGCAACCCGCTCGTGATGTTCGGCCTGGGGCCGATCTGGGCGCTCGTGCTCCAGCCGCGGCTCGTCAGCCGCTCTGAGCCGAAGGCGCTCCGCCGCAGCGCCCTGCTCACCAACGTCGCCGTGGTCGCGTTCGTGGCCGCCGCGTGCCTGCTTTTGGGCTGGCGCGAGTACCTGCTGATCCAGGTCCCGGTCGTCGTGCTCGCGGGCATGGCGGGCGTCTTCCTCTTCTACGTCCAGCACCAGTTCGAGGACGCCTACTGGGAGAGCGGCGAGCGCTGGGACTACGCGGAGGCGGCGCTGCGGGGCAGCTCGTACCTGCGCCTGCCCCAGCCGCTGCAGTTCTTCACCGGCAACATCGGGCTGCACCACGTGCACCACCTGAGCACGCGGATCCCCAACTACAACCTCCAGCGGGCCCACGACGAGAACGAGGTCTTCCACGACGTTCCAGTGCTCACGCTTCGCGACGGCCTACGCTCGCTGCGGCTCAAGGTCTTCGACGAGGAGAGCGGCCGCCGGGCCGCCG